>JBGUVZ010000576.1:0-5972 GCA_045220685.1 Oscillospiraceae bacterium
TAGAAGCAAATGGAAAACCAAAGCTGCACAATAAACATGGTCATACAGAAGATCCTCGACGAGGAAAAGCAGTATGACATGAGTAAAATAATTTCTGCCTACGAATTTGCTGAAAAAGCACACGAAGGCCAGAAAAGAACATCAGGTGAGCCGTACATCGTTCACCCTGTTTCCGTCGCATACATTCTTCTTGAACTCGGTATGGATACCGACACTATCTGTGCGGCAATGCTTCACGACGTCGTTGAAGATACAGACGCTACCCTTGAAGATATACAGAAAAAGTTCGGACAGGACGTTGCGTGTCTTGTCGATGGCGTAACAAAGCTCTCAAAAGCGCCTATTTTCAATCAGGACGAGCAGCTTGCGGAAAACGTAAGAAAGATTCTTCTTGCCATGTCCCGCGACATCAGAGTAATGCTCATCAAGCTCTGCGACCGTCTCCACAACATGCGTACACTTGCATGCAGACCGGGTGCAAAGCAGAGAAAAGCTGCGCTTGAAACAATGAATATCTACGCTCCTATAGCACACAGACTCGGTATCAAATCCATCAAGGACGAACTTGAGGATCTTGCATTCCATTACCTTGATCCGTATGCATATTCCGAGATCGAGCATATCCTTGAGATCAAGAAGGATGAACGTGATCTGTTCATCGCCAAGATAAAGGAAAAGATATCCGAGCGTTTCAAAAGCGAGAACTTCAAGAGACCGCCGCAGATCGACGGACGAGTAAAGAGTATTTACGGTATCTACAAGAAGATATATATAAACAGAAAGAGCATCGAGGAAGTTTACGACAAGTATGCGGTGCGAATCATCGTTGACACACAGCTTGAATGCTACAACGTTCTCGGTATCATCCACGAGATGTTCCGTCCTATCCCTAACCGTTTCAAGGACTATATCTCCACACCGAAGGCAAATATGTACCAGTCACTCCACACATCTGTTATCAGTAAGGAAGGTATCACTTTCGAAGTGCAGATAAGAACCTGGGAGATGCATCAGATCGCCGAATACGGTATCGCTGCACACTGGAAGTACAAGGAAGGCATCCAGAGCCGCGACAAGATGGAAAGCAGACTTGCATGGATCAGACAGGTGCTCGAAGCACAGCAGGTTACTGATGACGTCGAGGAAATCGTTCGTATCATCAAGACTGACCTTACTTCGGATGACATAACTGTATTCACTCCGAAGGCAGATTCATTCACCCTTCCGGTTGACTCAACGGTAATCGACTTTGCCTACCGTGTACATACTCAGATAGGTCACAGAATGATCGGTGCCAAGGTGGACGGAAAGATCGTTCCGCTTGACTACAAGCTTTCAACAGGTGACATCATCGAGATCCAGACCTCAAAGGATGAGAGCCGCGGACCGAACCGTTCATGGCTTGAAATTGCAAAGACCAATGAAGCGAAAGCCAAGATTCGTGCCTGGTTCAAGAAGGAATGCCGTGAGGAGAACATCGTTCAGGGCAAGGCTGAACTCGAAAAGGAATTCAGACACTACAGAATGACCGTTCCGGAAGAAGATATCGGCATGCTCCTTGCGGATGACCTCAAGCGTCACAACTGCGAAACTCTTGATGACTTCTATGCAGCCATCGGCTACGGCGGTGTAGTTCTTCCGAAGATGATGCAGAGACTCAAGGAGAACTACGACAAGATCTACCGCAAGCCGGAGGAAACTGATGAGATCGTTCCGACAAAGACCATCAGCAAGAACGACAGCGGTGTTATCCTTGAAGATGACCTCAAGGATCTGCCGGTAAGATTCTCAAGATGCTGCAATCCGCTGCCGGGCGATGATATTATCGGATATATCACAAGAGGACGCGGAGTATCAGTTCACCGCACAAACTGTCCTCATTACAGGGCATCCGTAATGGAACCGGAGAACAGAGACCGCTGGAAAAAGGTAACCTGGGCTAAGACTCCGAAGTCAGCATTCTATTCCGAAATCGATGTTCTTGCCATCGACTCGACAGGACTTCTTGTTCACGTGGCTTCAGCCGTTGCGGAATCCAAGGTTCCTATCTATAACTCGACATCGAGAAGAATAAAGAACGGCAATGCTGAGATAAGACTTACCATTTCGGTTACAGGCAAGGAACAGCTCAACGCTCTTATCAACAGGATCCAGAAGATCCACGACGTTATTTCAGTTACAAAAATCGAAGGTGGTAAAGTAGATGATTAAATTAAGCTCCCATATGTTCGGGTATTTCTTTCAGGCAAACAGCTACATCGGGGTAAATGAAAAAGGTGAAGCTTTTGCTGTGGATATCGGGGGAGAGGCAGAACGTTTTCTGAAATATCTTGAAGAAAATGGTCTGAAACTTAAAATGATCCTTCTTACTCACGGCCATTTCGATCATATAAGAGGGGTTGCGGAAGTTGCTGAAAAGACCGGAGCAAAGGTGTATATTCATTCTGAAGATGCAGTAATGCTTACTGATCCGGAGGCATCACTTGCACGTTTTGTCGGCGGTACGGAGTTTAAAGCATGGTCTGACTTTACGAAATTGAAGGACGGAGACGTTATCGATTTTGACGGCACTGAGATCAAGGTTATCCACACACCGGGACATACAAAGGGAAGTGTCTGCTACGTTTACGACGACGTTATCCTTTCCGGCGACACGCTTTTCCGCGGATCTGTGGGAAGAACGGATTTTCCGGGCGGAAGCCATTCCGAGATTTTAAATTCTCTTGACAAGCTGGCTGCTCTTGCAGAAAACGGTGACTACAAGGTTTATCCGGGACACAACGAGGAGACCACTCTTTCAGATGAGATGAAATACAATCCGTATTTTGGGTGATAAGTCAGATGACGATTATACTTGATAATAATACTTATAAATACGAAACAGAAGCAACAGTCAAGCTTTTCATTCCTGCTGTGCGTTTTGAATTCCTTTACGATGAACATGATGCCGAAGGCGATGTCATCATAACAAGAATGAAAAAATGCTCCCGGTACGTGTATTTTTACGCGTACATCAGGGAAAACGGCAGAGTAATGAGAAGTGCGTGCAGGACTGAAACTGGTAAGTTCGACGTGAAGGACGGCGAATTTACCATGTGCCGACTTCTGTTTCTTTTACTTTGCCGTTTTTACGGAATAAAGCCGAAGTGGGGACTTCTTACCGGAATAAGGCCGGTGAAGAAGGTAAACCTCATGCTTAAGGAAGGCCTTAGTGAAAGCGAGATAAGAAAAGAATTTACCGAAAAGTTCTTCGTTTCCGAAGAAAAGACTGACATCGCCTGGCGTACAGCCATGGTGCAGAAGCCTCTTATCGGTGATTTTGAAAGAAAGACTGTAAGCATCTATGTTTCGGTACCGTTCTGTCCGACACGCTGCAGTTACTGTTCTTTCGTTTCGCATTCAATGGACAGCGCATTTAAACTGATCCCTGATTATCTCGATTATCTGTGCCGCGAGCTTGAAATACTCGGTGAGATAGTTGATACTTACGGGCTTAAGATCGATACTGTCTACTACGGCGGAGGAACGCCGACTTCGATAACTGCTGATCAGCTTCATAAGATCATGAAGAAAACGGCGGAATGTTTCGATCTTTCAAAAATACGTGAATACAATGTTGAAGCCGGTCGTGCTGATACCATTACTGAGGAAAAGCTTGCTGTGATAAAAGAAATGGGTGCAACCAGGATCTCTGTAAATCCTCAGACGCTTAACAATGAAGTGCTTAAGACTATCGGACGAAAAGGTACTGCAGAGGAAGTTCTCGAAGCCTTTGCCGCAGCGAGAAAACTCGGTTTTGACAATATAAACATGGATCTTATAGCAGGTCTTCCGACTGACAGTTTCGAGAGCTTTAAGAGCACTCTCGACAGGATAATCGCTCTTGATCCGGACGGCATCACGGTTCACGCTCTTACACTTAAAAGATCGGCAGGTCTCTATCAGGACGGCAGGGAGAACATTAAAAATCCGGCATCAATGATGGTTGACTATGCGATTGATGAGCTTATAAAACACGGCTATGATCCGTATTACATGTACCGTCAGAAGAATACCATCGACGGACTTGAAAACATCGGATATGCGAAGAGCGGCAAGGGGTCGCTTTACAACATCTACATAATGGATGAGACCCAGACCATCCTCGGTGCAGGATGTGCGGCATCTACAAAGCTTGTTGACGAGAACAACTACATAAGCAGAGTAATGAACTACAAGTTTCCTTACGAGTACATAAGAAGATTTGACGAGCTTATGAAGAAGAAGGACGAGATAAGGGAATTTTTTCGATAAATTGGAGGAACAATGATCACTAAAAATCAGATCGCTGAAATGGAAATAACGGGCATCACAAATGAGGGAAGCGGTGTAGGCCGACTGGACGGCATGGCTGTATTTGTACCGCAGACTGCGACAGGTGATGTAATAAAGGTCCAGATAGTAAAGGTACTTAAAAGCTACGCTTATGGTATTGTAAAAGAGATAATCACACCTTCTCCGGCAAGAATTGAACCGGACTGTCCGGTGTTTAAGCAGTGCGGCGGATGCGCTTTCAGACATATAAATTACGATGAGGAACTTAAGGTAAAGAGTAGTTTTGTAAGCGACAGCTTTAAGCGACTCGGCGGCTTTGATATTGAATGCGAGCCTATACTCGGCTGCACTGATACAGAATCATACCGCAACAAGGCACAGTATCCGGTTGCCATGCAGGACGGTAAAGCTGTATGCGGATTTTACGCAAATCGCAGCCACAGAGTTATCCCTTACACCGGATGCCGTCTTCAGCCGATAATCTTCAAGAAGATCGTTGACCATGTGATGAAGTTCATTAACGACAATAAGATCCCGGCCTATGATGAAACGACAGGGAAGGGACTTATCCGTCACATCTACATCAGAAAGGGATTCCACAGCGGCGAGATCATGGTCTGTCTTGTTTCAAAGACAAAGTCTGCGGTAAATCTTATGAAGCAGATGATCGCAGAAACAGGTTTTCTTGCGAAATTCCCGGATGTAAAAAGCGTAGTGGTAAATGTAAATCCGGACAACACGAATGTTATCCTCGGTGAGAACAATATAACCGTTTACGGAAGCGACTGCATCGAAGACGTCATGTGCGGCAACAAGATAACACTTTCTCCGCTGTCATTCTATCAGGTCAATACTGAACAGGCTGAAAAACTGTACGGCATTGCGGCTGAATTTGCTGATCTGAAAGGCGATGAAGAAATATTCGACCTCTACTGCGGAGCGGGTACAATAGGTCTCTCAATGGCTGACAAGGTAAGTCATCTGACAGGCGTTGAAGTCGTAAAACAGGCAGTAGAGAACGCCAAAGCCAACGCCGAGGCAAACGGTATCAGCAATGCAGATTTCATCTGCGGCGACGCCGGCGAGATAGCCGACAGACTTCAGAAGGAAGGCAAACATCCTGACGTCATAATCGTAGACCCGCCGCGCAAAGGCTGCGACCAGCTTACACTCGATGCCATTGTAAAAATGTCACCGAAAAAAATCGTAATGATATCCTGCAACCCGGCCACAGCAGCAAGAGACTGCAAGATCCTCTGCAGTGAGGAGAACGGATATAAGCTGGAGAGGGTAAAGGGCGTAGATCTTTTCCCGAAAACAATTCATTGCGAGTGCTGTGTGCTCTTAGAGCGTTGAGCAACCGAAAAGCAGATTTCTATGTGAAACTGAATGTGAAGAATGAAAGGAGTGAAAACAAATGGAATATATAGGACCTGTTTTTTTCGGATTATTTTTAGCAGTTTTTCATGTACTGGAACTGATGGTCGTAGCTAAATCAATAAAAACACTGATTTTATGCAGAAAAAAAGTTGATGCTGAAGTAAAGTCCGTAACAGAGGAAGTCCATGAACATAAAGATTCAAAAACTGGCAGAGTAAAATATTCATATAGCTACAGAGTTACTTTTAAATATGAATATAATGGTCAGACTTATGAGT
>JBGUVZ010000577.1:0-2015 GCA_045220685.1 Oscillospiraceae bacterium
GATTGTTCTGCGTGGAGTTGCAGAGCATCAGAAACTGCGCTTTGAATATGGACCTGATGAACGCAATTTGTATGTTCTCATCGATAATATTGATGCAAGTATTTTAAGTACTGATGTAGCCGGCGGATTTGTAGGAACTGTTGTCGGTATGTTTGCGACAGCAGGCGGGGACTATCAGGAACGAAAGTTTTTTGCAGATTTTGACTGGTTCAGATACGAAAATAGTGGCAGAGAATGGATTTGTTGAGTAAAATAGTAGTAAAGGAGAAAATAGTGAAAGGTACATTTAAAATTAAAGGAATCATGGGCTCTGGGATGGTTCTGCAGCGTAACAAGATTAACTGTGTTTACGGAACTGCAGAAGTTTATTCTGATGTAATTATGGAATTCCGGGGCACTACCTCAATTACTCAGGCAGATGAAGATGGTAACTGGAAAATCGAATTCAGTCCTGGTGAAGCTGGTGGACCTTTCTCAATGATTATTAAATGTGATGAACACCGGGTTGAATTTACTGACATTTATGTTGGTGAAGTTTGGGTTAGCTCTGGTCAGTCTAATGCGCAACTTCCTATGGAGCGCATGAAGTTTTCTTATCCGGAAGAATTTGAGCAGGCTCGCAATGAAAGAATCCGCATGATTACAATTCCTATCAACTGGTCGCTCGATGGTGAAAAAGATGAAATCGTAGATGTAGGCTGGCAGTCTAATGCAGATGAAGGCACCAAGGCTGAAGGCTTGAGCGGCGGTGTAAAATGGGTTTGTGCTTCTCCTGAAACTCTTGGCGAAATGTCTGGTACCGGTTATTTCTTTGCAAAGAGACTTTCTAAAGAACTTGATGTTCCTGTAGGAATTATCAATGCAAGTCAGGGTGGTTCTCCAATTGCTTCATGGCTTAGTCGTCAGGCACTCGAAGAAATGGGTGATAAAAAAGAATATTTGAATCAGACGATTGAATATCTTGCAGAAGGTCGTGCCGCTGCTAAGCAGAAGGAAATGGCTGAAAATCAGAAGGCTTGGAATGATGAACTTTATGGCGCAGCAAAAGCTCCTGAAACATATTTTGATGAAGCAACTGATGACTGGGAGTCTGTTCAGATTCCTGCAAATATCCCTATCAAAAAAGCCGGCTTCTACTGGTTTAAGAAAATAATTGAATTGACTGCTGAACAGGTTGAACACTTTAATACTTTTAAGACCTGGCTCTGGATGGGTACAATTGTTGATTCTGATACTGCATGGATTAATGGTGTTAAGGTTGGAGAAACTCCTTACTGCTATCCACCTCGCCGATATCCTGTTCCAAAGGGAACTTTGCATGAAGGTAAAAACGTTATTGCTCTTCGTGTTCAGAAAAACAGCAAGAATGGTCCTATTCGTTTCTTTACTGAAAAACCATATTACTTGTTTACAGATAATACTTTTGTTGCTCCTTGTGTTTATAGAAATCTCGAAGAAAGAACTGAATCTTTGTATCCACTTGATGGCGAGAGAATTGATTTGAGCGGCGACTGGCTGATGAAGGAGGATGCTCTGGTTAGTGATTGTCCTGCCGGAATGTTCTTTGAATGGCTTCCAACTGCGCTTTATAATTCTATGCTTGCTCCTTGTTTCAAGCATGCGGTTTCTGGTGTTCTCTGGTATCAGGGGGAATCAGATGCTATGCATCCTCAGGAATACAAGGGTATGCTGGTTAAAATGATTGATTTGTGGCGACACAAATTTGTTTATGGATCAAAAGAGTTGCCATTCGTAATTGTTCAGCTTCCTAACTGGAGTGATGGATGGAATGAAGATTCTGTAAGCAAAGATGGTGGATGGGCTGTAACACGTCAGGTTCAGGCTGATGCTGCTGAAATTGCAGGTCATGCAGGTCTTGTTGTTTCAATTGATGCCGGCGAATGGAATGATTTGCATCCGGAAAAGAAGAAAACTATAGGCTACCGTGCTGCTAAAGAAGCTTTGCGCGTTGCTTATGGAAAGAACTTTATTTCTCCTTCTCCTAAAGCAGATGT
>JBGUVZ010000578.1:0-19214 GCA_045220685.1 Oscillospiraceae bacterium
TCACTTCACCTGTCTAAATACCACTTCTTGGTCTCCAAACAATTTCTTCTTACAGCTTGTTACCTTATAATTTATAACCAAAGGTTCACAATCAAGATATTTTCCATTGAATATTTCAACTTGAACTGTACTGTTTTTATTAAAAAGCTTATAATTCTTCGCATCTGCACTCTTAAATGTTGACATAAAATCACTCAGTTCTTTTGACGAACGTTCAACACTTTCGACTTTCCAGTCATCATAAACACTGATTCTGCCATCGGAACTTATAGTAACTTTTATTTTTGTATCTTCAGAAACATATTCGGCTGGAATTTTAATCGTATCTTTTTCATAATATGCTTTTACAGTATCATTCGACTTCTTAAAAGAAAATAAATCACTCACAGGCTTGGTGATGAAAACCGGTTCAGTTTCGCTATTCAATATTCCATCTATACGCTCTTTTTCAGCCTGAGAAAGCTCTATTTTATCAGCTATTGAAAACAAGAGTTCACAATTTAATGCAAGCGGTTCGTATATTTCGGGCAATTCCTTTTTTCTTTTATTAGCACGAGATCTATTGTATTTTTCAATATTGACTTTTTCTTCTTCGGGAGTTCCATCAGGAATAGGCACATCCTCTAAATCTGATAAATAATCGTTGTTTATCTCTTTCTGTTTAGATGAGAGCTGGTTAACATTATTCAAAGCTAAAGAATATGCTGTTTTAATATATTTATCATTATTGGTTCTTGAATAAAGATCCATATATAGTTCAGAAGCGAAAAAGCTCAGTGACCATTCTTCGTCAGCATTGGCTATTAGTTTATCAAGATATTTTTCTGCAGTTATAATATACTCGTCTTCACTTTGTACTTCTGAAGCAGCAGCAATCGCTAAAGGAAGCACTTTGGCATATTCGTAATCTTTTCTGAAAATGCCAGACTGTATTTTTTCATATTCTTCGACACAATCCAAACACTTTTGATATTCTGCATCTCTATAATAGCATTTCGCCAATTCAAGCCAATAACATCCAAAATATCTATACGTATCTTCATTCGATTCAAGAAACTGCAACTGCTGATGAACATTTGTATTATTTTGACACTCAACAAATTTCTTAATCGAATTTTCATTCAAAGCCATCTCTCCAGGTAAATTATAATTTCTTACAATATCAAGCATATATGAAAACGCTCGTGTTCTGCTGTTGTGTAATGTATCTGCAGCATCATCATCTAATTCCCAGCCATCTTTCAAATATTCTTGTTTGATTTCATTTTTATAATTTTGGTAACTGCTTACAGAATCCACTGTCATATATAATCCTGATGCAATGATTCCTTTTACATCCAAAGAACTGGTCGCACTTAAAAGTGCTACTGGATCAGGAATAGCTTCCTTTAATGCTTTTGCTTGTTTCTGTTCATATAAATATAGTAACCGTTCTCTTTTCACGGCAATCATTCTATTTTTATGAATATTATCCAGTAAACTAACAATTTGACTTTCTGTTGCTTCATCAATATTTTCGGGATTCGGGTTATTAAATAATGCTGAATACGCTTCCTCTAATACCATTCTGCTATTAGCTGAAGAATTTATTTTCTGCGTCAGCAAAGCAAGATAATTTAACCATGCTACAGAGTTCTTTTGTACTAAATCCAAATTTTCTTCATCTAAATCCGTATCTATCTTCTCTTCAAAATCTGTAATTTTAAAACTATTATCTTCTGAAGAAAATATTGAGCTCTGAACAGTTGATATTACTGTCGTTTCAGGCTCTAATACAACAGGTTCTGTAGACATCTCTGTTGAAACTGTTACCTCATCTACTTCAGCATCTGTATTAATTTCATCACTTATCAATTGACTATTTTCATTTTGATATACATTAATATCTCCGCAAGAAAGTAATGAAATACTTACAGCCATATAAATCGCACAAATAATCAATGCTTTTTTCATTTTATGCCTCCGCATTCCCTATATTGTCAATTATGCATTTATCCGAAAACATACCATTTCTATATTAAAATTATAGCATATATGCAATTGAAATTCAACTTTTATTTTTGACACTCTCTATAATAACGCACTATTCAAATTTTCAGAATTGAAAATTTGAATTTCAATCGAACCGGAGCTCAGCTTCGGTTCAACCTTTTCTGTGACTTGACCACCCACGCTTTATTCGCTACACATTGGTTGGAAACAATTTTACAAGCCAACTGTTGACATATATAATTTTCTATGGTATAATATAGCTTGTTAGAATATTCTTAAGGGAACACAAGCCATATATTTCTGTTATACAGTATTGAAAATGCCGGCTCTATACTGTATAATTATAAGGAGGAAAACCTATTTGTTATACGACGATAATTACACGGCAAAGCATAATGCCAAAGACAGTGTTTTCACAAACCTGTTTTCATATCTGAACAATGTTGTTGAAGCGTACAAGGTGCTTCATCCGGAAGATTCAACTGTTACTGAAGACGATATACAGATCAGTACTCTGAGTTCTGTGATCGTAAATCATCTGATCAACGATCTCGGTTTCTTTGTAAAGAAAAACGGTGAAACCAAATTCGTAATTCTTGTTGAGGAACAGTCTCAGTGGAATCCGAATATTACGTACAGATTGTTAGGATATCTTTGTGAAACTCTGAAAAAATATGTAAGCGAAACTAAACAGAGAGTTCACGGCTGGAAAAGAATCAAACTGCCGGAAATTGAACTCTATGTTATTTATGCCGGTGATGAAAATGTTCCGGATGTTGTTTCTTTTAAGGACGATTTCTTTGACGGCAACTGTCCGGTAGATCTTAAAGTTAGGATCATTAAGGATTCGGGTACAGATACCATTATCAGTCAGTACATTGGTTTCTGTAAAGTATTAAATGAGCAGAAGAAAATTTACGGTGATTCCATTGAGGTCGTTAAAGCCACTATACGCATCTGTATTGAACGCGGTTATCTTGCAGACTACCTCAGTGAACACAGCAAGGAGGTTGTTACTATGATGGCTGAACTGTTTGATGAAAACCTTCTCCGTAAGGAAGATGATATTGCTTCAAGGGAAGAAGCAAGAAAAGAAGGCAGATATGAAGAAAAAAAAGAAACGGCAATAAACATGCTGAACCTTAACTTATCAGATGAAACAATCTCTCAGTGTACAGGTTTATCTTACGAAGAAATAGCTTCCTTGAAAAGCAGTATATAACGCCATACACTTATCGATCTTACCCGCAGGTATCCAAACGGATACCTGCTTTTTTTGCAAACAGTATAGCTCGTTGAAAAAAGAACAGCATATTCTCCGCACGTATCTACGTGAGAAGAATATGCTGTATTTCTTTGTATTATAACATCACATCAGTAATGCAAAAACTTCGGAATGCCGTCGAAAATGTGACAGATCTGCTTGGCACTAGCGCTTAATTTTATCAGTTCTTCAACGCCTTTCTGGCGGAGGAAATCAAGTTCGGCTGCGGATATCGGGATCATCCACAGGGTGTTGACTCTGCCGCCGGCGAGTCCCGGCCATTCGGGGCTTTCCATGCCTTCTATGTATACCGGATTGACAAACAGTATTGCGGCGAATCCGCCTATATTCGTGAAATCGAGTGTGTGTCCGTGCCAGAGGAAGCTGCGTTCGTCCCACGGGATATCGGCAACGTCTTTCATTACCATTGCCATAAGTTCGAGAAGCTGAAGATGACGTTCAACGGTAGCGAAACCAAGTTCCGTGCGGCTATGGTCACTGCAGCTGTTTCCGAATGCATGAGCAATACGAGGCATTGCGTACTGACTCATTCCGAGGGTGAAGTTGAATATCATATTTTTTCTCTGCCCCTGAACGATCGATCTGTACGGGAATCTTTCCTTACCTGCAGGTGAGCACTGTTTGTGCGGACATCCGAAGAACTTATCAACAGCTGCAAGCTGAGCCTGTTTATAATTCTCCCATACGTTTTCATCAGCGGCCGTTTCCCAGAACTTTTTATTTTCATTTATAATGTTTTCAAGATCCTGTCCTTCAGGCATTCCCCATGCGTAGCGAGTCTGACCCTTGGCAAATATCGAAAATCCAGGAAAATCGTAAAGTCCGGCGATTGGCGGAATAACTGCTATAAGCTTTTTACCGTAGTATATTGCTGCAGCGTCACCTGTGTCGAACCAGACACAGCGGAGTATTGCAGGATTAAGCTCCATACCGCCTGCAGGCTGAAGTTCAGATACGTTTTCCTTTCCGAGTACTGGTCCTTCTCCTCTGTTAAGACCGCTTAAATCGAGTTCTTCCGGAGTTTCACAGCGGTTGCATATCCAGAGCATGTTAAGCACTTTTGCACCGTATTCCGGTGAACAGAAAAAATAAAGATAGTATGCGTTCTTTTCAGCAGATATTACCGCATCGATATGACAAAGCGGCGATTTGGATTCAAATATGGAATTCATGTTTTCCCGTCTCCCTGTAAAAATATTTGAAATAATTATAACATATAAAACCAGTGTGCGCAATACAATAACGGCTGTTCTCTGTTCTCCTGTCGCCCCGCTCCGTGAATATTGACAAAAAAAGTTCAATTATTTCTGTTTTTTGTAACTTCTATTGCAAATTTTCATTGACCGTGGTATAATTTTTTTATAAAATCAATATAAAAAAGGAAAATGAGGTTTATTTGAAATGCTTAATATAATGACAAAGAAAAAAGATATGCGTGCACTTGCTTCGGCGCGTGAAATAAAGCTCAGACATCTGTTCTTCGAGCTTACTATGCGATGCAACGAGCACTGTCTGCACTGCGGAAGCAGATGCGGTGATGTTAAGGCGGAAGAAATGACACCTGCGCAGTACCATGAAGTCATGAAGCAGATTGCTGAAGATTTCGACACAAAAACCTTCACACTCTGCATCACAGGCGGCGAGCCGCTCATCAGAACTGACTTTTTCGATATAATGGATGATGCAAACAAGCAGGGATTCCTCTGGGGAATGACCTCAAACGGCATCCTTATCACACCGGAAGTTGCGAAGGATCTCAAGAGGACAGGCATGAGAACTATTTCCATAAGCATAGACGGTACTGAAGCAACACACGACGCATTCAGACAGACACCGGGCGGATGGAAGAGAGCCATGGAAGGCGTTCAGAACCTTATCGACGTCGGCGGCTTCCAGCACATTCAGATAACAACAGTCGTTACTCACCAGAACATCGGCCAGCTTGACGAGCTGTACCGCATTTTCAACGACATGGACATAGATTCCTGGAGAATCGTAAACATCGATCCGATAGGAAGAGCAAATGAACATCCTGAACTCCTTATGACAAACGAGGACATCGTCCGCATGTTTGAATATATCAGAAACATGAGAATCAAGGGTGAACCTGTTACCTACGGATGCGAGCACTACCTCGGAATGGACTACGAACGCGAGGTACGCGACTGGTATTTCCGCTGCGAAGCAGGATACGGAGTGGCAAGTATTATGTCAAACGGCGATATAACTGCCTGTCTTGACATCGAACGCCGTCCGGAATTTATAATGGGCAACATTTTCAAAGATCGTTTCAAAGACGTCTGGGAAAACAAATTCGAAATATTCAGAAAAGGTCTCACCTGCGGGGAATGTGAAAAGTGCGGTGAATATGAATTCTGCAAGGGCGGAGCATATCACACCTGGAACTTTGATGAAAACAGACCTAACGTATGCTTCAAGGATGTCCTTTTCTGATATGCACTGAAAAGACACTGTCTGCGGATGTGCATAATAACACATTCATTACAGCGTAATTCCCGTACAGTTTCCAACGGAGGGGTAGTATGAAAAAAGTTATTGCGATCACCAGTCTGGCTGCTGTTTTCGCATTCTACGGTCTTATTTACGACGGTATGTGTGACACATCAGGTGAAAGACTTATCTACACTGAACACGTCAGCTACCGCGAAGGCGAAGAGGAAACGCTGACTGCTGCATCATTCCTTGATGCCATTGACGTTGCAATGGCTGAAAACGAGACAGAACCTGAAACTACGGAGTTCCCTTCCGAATTCAGTCTGACTGATCTCGGTATCATCACCAAAATAAAAACACAGGGCGACTACGGCACATGCTGGGCAATAGCAGCCACCGATTCAATCGAGACTCAGCTTATAGATAAAGGCATAAATAACAGCCCCGATCTTTCAGAGTGGCATTTAGCCTACTTTGCCTACCGCGGATACAAGCCTCTTATGTCTACCGAGGAAAATGTATTCAACACCGGAGGAACCAACACCATAGCGGCGGCCACGCTTTCACGCTGGCAGGGCATGATAACTGAGGACAAGGCTCCGTACGGTACAGTCCAGAGCATGGAACCGTATATGCAGTACGCATCAGACTACAAGGTAACGGACGTACTGAACGTCCACCCTCTTATGTCCACTCACGTAAAGCATTCCGTACCTTTCATGAAGGAACTCATATACAATCACAACGCAGTGGCAGCAGCCATCTACAGCCGTCCGGAATACTACAACGAATTTACGCACGCACACTACGTTGATGAAGACGGCGCAGGTATCGACCATGCCATCCTCATTGTCGGCTGGGACGACAACTACCCTAAGGAAAACTTCCGCAGCGACCGCAGCAAGCCTGAACACAACGGTGCATGGCTTGCAAAGAACAGCTGGGGTGAAGACTGGGGCGATGGCGGTTACTTCTGGATCTCGTACGAAGACAAGAGTTTCTGTGAGGCAGGATGCTACTACAGCGTTCCGGCTGACACCTACTCGACCAATTACCAGTACGATGAAGCCGGATGGTGCGTATCAATTTCCGCCGATGCAAACCAGAAAAATCTTTCAGGTTACATGGCAAACACATTCACAGCTGAAAACGATGATCCGATAACAGCGGTGGCATTCTACACCACCGAAGATGATGCCGATTATGAGATATCTGTCTACACAGGCACAGATCCTTCATCACGCTCATACTCACCTGTAAACGGCACTCTCGCATCATACACCACCGGATCACAGCGTTACACCGGATACCACACCGTAAATCTTGAAACTCCTGTAAGCGTAAAACAGGGAGATAACTTTTCAGTTGTAGTAAAACTTACAAATCACGAATCACCTTACTGCATTCCGATGGAAGCTTCAGCAGCTACAGTTTCAGCCGGATTCTTCTCATCACGCACCTATCTTTTCCACACATTTGCGGAAAACGAAACTGACAGCAGCTACATAAGCCTTGACGGACAAACATGGTATCTCACTACAAACAAGCGTTACTCATACAGCTATCCTGAGTATCTCGGGCTTTCCGCTCCGCTGAAAAAACTCAGATCAATAGTATTAGGCAACACATGCCTCAAAGCATTCTCATCTCCGGCAGATTCAGTGACCATTCCGACGGAACCTGATCCGCCTGCAGTAACAGAGCCGGCAGTCACAACTGCAGAACCTCCTGTAACAGAGGCGATAACCGAAGCGGTGACAACACTTCCTCCGGTAACAACTCCTGCAGTTACCACTGAACCTCCGGTCACATCTTCACCGGCAGCAACAGAGGCTCCTCCTCTTGAAGAGGATAAATTCGATATAAACAGGGACGGAAAAGTAAATTCAAAAGATCTTCAGTATCTTGTAGAACGCTTATACGGAACGCGCTCCGGAAAATACGACACAGATCTTAACGAAGACGGAAAAACAAATATTATTGACCTTATTCTTATGAAAGAACGTCTTACAGGCACAAAACTTAGCATAGACACTTCAAACTGACATAGCATATCTACGCATAAACCTTCATACGAATATCCGCAATAAGCATTACCCCAGTTAAAGGACTAACCGGGAGGAAAAAACATAATGAACAGGAAAATAATCAGATCCGATGGCAGCATACGCAATCTGCGGATCGGCGTGATCGTCACCATGACGTGCATCACAATGATCCTTTCCATCGCCGCGATGCTTTTTCTGGCCTTAAATCAGTCAGCCACGTCATCGGAATACAGCCATATGATCGACACTGACCTTCGTAACAGGGAGAATCTTACAAAGATCAGCACAGATCTTTACAACCACGAGGAAATGATATTTCAGTACATCATTTCAGACAATGTCACATGGACGCGTTCTAAAGTCAAGGAAGCCGCAACCGAACTCGAGGGCGAACTGAAAAACAACCTTGACGAATTCGGAAAAAACGTTGCAGGAACTGAATATGAAGAGTATTACCGCTTAATTGATCTCGGTACAAATGAATATCTTGAAAGCGTTGTAAAGGTCATGGAATTTGCTGATGCAGGAAATATATCTGAAGCAAATTTCTACATGAACAGCTGCCTTAACAAGTATATTTTCAAGATCAACAATACAATAAGCGATTACGACAAGCTCATGAGCAAAGATATTGAAGAAACCCGCACCAGTATGCAGAGAAAGACTGCTCAGGCAAGTCAGACAACGGCCACAGGCATTGCGCTTGTTACTGTGTTCTCTATAATTTCAGTGCTCACCTGCGGAAGAATATCGAAAAAGCTTCTGACCAAGGACTCTCTCACCTGTGCAGACAACTTTGAGTATTTTCAGAAGATATGCGGAAGACTTGTGAAAAAAGGACATTTTGACAACTACTCCTGCATATTCTGCAACATCAAGGATTTCCGTTTCTATAACAGCAAATTCGGATACAAGACCGGTGACCAGGTGCTCACTGACTTTGCTCTTCACATCAAGAGTTTTCTCGTCAAAGGCGAATACTTCGCACGTGACGGCGGTGACAGCTTCTCACTGCTGATCTTCAGCGAACGTGAGGATCAGTTCATATCTCACATGAAAGATATAAACCTCGACATTCTCGGCAGAGAAAATATGGTTGAAGTCTACTGCGGCCTTTACAGCATACAGAAAGATGATGTTCCGGGCGACGCATTTGCAGCATGTACACTTGCACTCAGCACAGCCCGCGGAAATACCGGTGAACCGTTTATCCGCTACGAGCCTAAGATGTTTACTGAAATGGACTCACGCATGGATACCCTTTATCTCTGCAACCAGGGACTTAAAAACGGAGAATTCATCGTCTACTACCAGCCAAAGGTCAACATTGAAAACAACACACTTTGCGGATGCGAAGCACTTGTGCGCTGGCTGCACGACGGATCACTTATACCACCTGTGAAATTCATAGGACTCATGGAGGAAAAAGGCAGTATAAACGCCCTTGACTTCTACGTTTTCAGACGTGTCTGCAGCGATATTTCCGAATGGCTGAAAAAAGGGATCGAACCTGTACGTGTTTCCTCCAACTTCTCGAAACTTCATCTGAAAGATCCTCACTTTGCAGAAAAGATCATGAATGTTATCAATGAATACGGCATCGATCCGAAATATGTTGAGATCGAAATCACCGAATCATCAGCCTATGACGATTTCAGTTCTCTTGCTGAATTCGTTAAAATAATGAAAGACAAAGGAATTTTCACATCAATGGATGACTTCGGCACCGGATATTCCTCACTCTCGATGCTGCGTGATCTGGACGTGGATGTTATCAAGATCGATAAATCCTTTATCGACGATCTTGAAAAGAAAGACAATCCGAACAAGAAAATGATCGGAAACATTGTACGCATGATCCACGATCTCGACCGTGAAGTTATCTGTGAAGGTATCGAGACAAAGGAACAGGTAGAATTTCTTAAGAAGATCAACTGTTTTGCAGCCCAGGGTTATCTTTACGACACCCCGCTGCCGCACGACGAATTTGAAAAACGACTCAACGATCCTGTTTATCATAACAAGTAAAAAATATCCGGCTTAAGAGACCGGATATTTTTTTATACCTCAAACCGCTTGTAAAAGCCCTTTTGTTATGATATAATTAAAGTTGGTCACTGCACATGCAGTCTTAATTTCAAATATTACAAGAGGTAAACAATATGGCTACTTTTCCGCTTACAATGGATAAACACATAATATTCTGCATTATAGGATTTGTTTTCTTTATGCTGCAGTTTTTCAGACAGGGTTTTAAATATCAGATAATTTCAGCCTTCGCTATTGCCGGCACGCTTCTTCTCTACGTCAACGACTCAACAGCATGGCGTTACGCTGTCGGAGTTATTGAACTTATACTCATCATAGCGATCTTTACAGTTATGACGATTGAAAAGAAAAAAGAAGAACAGAAGCAGCTTGCAGCACAGAAAGCCAAAGAACTTGCTGCAGAACAACTCCAGACGGCCGGAGACGAAAGCCATGAGTAAGTGCGTAGTTCTCGACTGGGATACAGTTTCTACCGGAGACATTGCAAAGGAAGAGATCTTTTCACCCGGTGAAATGACTTTCTACGGACTTACAAAGCCGGAGGAAACAGCAGCACGTATAGGCGACAGTGAGATCGTACTCTGCAACAAGGTACTTATCACTGACGAGATAATGAAGGCATGCCCGAACATTAAATACATCGGTCTGTTCGCCACAGGCTTCAACAACATCGATATTAAGGCTGCTAAGGAACACGGCATAACAGTGTGCAACGCCGGCTCATATTCAACTGACGCCGTTGCACAGCACACATTTGCTCTCATCCTTCAGCATTACAGCAAGGTTTCGATGTACCGCGAGTACACCGAAAGCGGAAAATGGATAACATCACCTACATTCTCTGCTTTTCCTTATCCTATGTACGAACTTGCAGGCAAGACACTTGCAGTAGTCGGATTCGGAAGCATAGGCAAAGCAGTCGCAAAAATCGCTGATGCATTCGGAATGAAGGTAATCGTAAATACAAGAACAAAGCCGGAAAACTGCAGCTTTGAACTGGTTAGCATGGATGACGCCTTCAGACGTGCTGACATAATCACCTTCCACTGCCCTCTCACCGAGGCAACAAAAGGTGCCATAAGCCGCGAACGCATCGCACTTATGAAGAAAGATGCGATCATCATAAACACTTCAAGAGGTCCTGTTGCCGATGAACAGGCTCTTGCAGATGCACTTAATTCCGGCAAGATAGCCGGCGCAGGACTTGACGTTCTCGAATACGAACCTATGAGAAAGGACTGTCCTCTTATCGGCGCAAAGAACTGCATTATTACCCCGCACGTTGCCTGGGCTCCTCTTGAAACAAGAAGAAGACTCATCGGCATCGTAAACCAGAACATAAGATCATTTTTAAACGGCACACCTGAAAACGTCGTTAATCCTTGAAAGGAATGTGTAATTGCACATGGAACATATTTCAGATAAAAAGCGAATCGTCATAAAGCTCGGAACTTCAACGCTTGCCCACAGTACAGGAAAGCTCAACATCAGAAAGATGACTTCGCTGGTACGCGTACTGGCAGACCTTCAGAACTCCGGAAAAGAACTCGTTATAGTTTCTTCCGGCGCTATCGGTCTTGGTGTCGGCAAACTCGGACTGAAAGCACGTCCTTCCGACACTCCTTCAAAACAGGCTTGCGCTGCTGTAGGTCAGTGTGAACTGATGTACATGTACGACAATCTCTTCGACGAATACGGTATAACAGTAGCTCAGATACTGCTTACCAAAACAATACTTGAAAAGAACAACGTTGTAAATACATTTGAAAAGCTTATCTCGATGGGTGTCATTCCGATAGTAAATGAAAACGACACCGTAGCCATCGATGAACTTGAACTTGAGATCGGTGAAAACGACTCTCTTTCAGCAATGGTTGCTAATCTCGCCAGAGCTGATCTTCTCATCATTCTTTCCGACATCGACGGTCTGTTCAGCTCAGATCCGCACACTGACAAGACTGCAAAGCTTATTCCGGTAGTTGAAAAGATAGACCATCACATCGAGGAAATCGCAGGCGGAGCAGGTTCATCACTCGGCACCGGCGGCATGGCAACCAAGATCAACGCTGCTAAAATAGCAACTGAATCAGGTATCGACATGGTCATCATGAATGGCAAGAATCCTGAAATGCTCTACGATCTTTTTGAAGATATCCCTGTAGGCACACTTTTCAAGGCTAATAAAACTAACGCATAAAAGATCTATAATCTGCAAACTGAATTTGCCGCCCGCATAACGGCTTATATAAGCACAAAAAAGCTTCCGCGTAAAAACGGAAGCTTTAATTTTTTGTTATTTCTGGCTTTCAAGCATTTTTTCAAATTCCTCACGGGGAACTGGTCTTGAGTAATAGTAACCCTGAAGCATCGTAGTGTCGAGTTCCTTTATCATAGCAGCGACCTTCTCGCTTTCAACGCCTTCAACTATTGCATTACAGTTAAGTTTTCTGCACATTGTCAGCAGGCTGTCTATGATAACATAGTCAACGTCATGTCCCGGATCAGCAAGTTCTCTTACGAAAGAATGTTCTATTTTTATGATACTTGCCGGAAGGTTTCTGAGCATTTCCAGTGAAGCGTAAGCGGTACCGAAGTCATCAAGCGCCACTCTGTATCCTTCATTTTTCAGATGCCTGAAAATCTCAGCAAGCGTTTCGGACTTTTCCACCTTGCAGCTCTCAGTAAGTTCAACTATCATATGCGAAGGATCAACACCGTTTTCTTCAACTGCGTCCATCAGGTCTTCAATAAATCTGTCAGCAACAAACTGCTGATAAGATACGTTAAAGCTGACTATTATACCCGGATAATCCTTGTTCCAGATGCTCTGCTGCTTTACGGCTTCTCTCATTACCCATCTGCCGACAGGAATAATGTTACCGTCATCTTCGAGTATTTTGATAAATTCACCCGGATAGGAATCTTTGATAGTCTCGCCCTGCCAGCGCAGAAGCGCCTCACAGCCGATTATTTTGTTACGTTCTCCGTCAACAATAGGCTGGAAGAAAAGCGTAAATCCTTTGAAATCATTTTTTATACTCTGCTTGAGCTCATCTTTAAGAGTCTGAAGCCTTAACTGGCTGTCCGCAATGGTTTTCGAGAAAACAAGCAGTTCACCGCGTCGGGTACTCTTGCAGTACTCAAGTGAATGTTCGGCATTGTTAAGAAGATCTTCCTTGTTTGTACCGTCAGCCGGAAACGCACATGCACCAGCTGTGATGGACAAATGAAGCTTTCTTCCGCCTTCAAGTTCAAGCTCTTCAACGCTCTCTTTAATGCACTCAAAAAACTTGAATAAAGTAACTTCGTCAGTATTTTCGGCAATTATAAGAAATTCGTCACCGTTCATACGGTAAAGTCTTGCATCGGGTTCGCAGAGAGTCCTGAGTTTTTTTGAGAACTCAACAAGCACTCGGTCCCCGAACTGATATCCGTAATTGCTTACTACCTTACGGAACTGATCTATTCCAACAAGCAGAAGATATCCGGTTTTACCGTTAAAATCATAATTATAGAAATCAAATATTGTGGAAAGCCCTGTTACTGAATCATACTTGTTCTGAGTGTCAAGTCTTGTCATAAGACCGGCAAAAATAACAGGTTCTCCGTTTTCTCTGATAATACTGCCTTTACATTCGATCCATACATAATCGCCGTAACGATTTCTTAGACGATACTGATAACTGTGTCTGTCCTGCTTTCCGGAAAAAACTTTATCAAGATCAGCAAAATATCCTTCCCAGTCCTCTGGATGGATCTTTTCCCTGATAACAGGTATAACATCCTGCATATATTCACCCGGAAAGTCAAAATACTCTACTGCATTCTTTGACCACCGGCTCAGTCCGGTCTTCAGATCAGATACATAAACGTAAACATTATCAGATGAAGAAGCAAAAGCTTCGAATAAATTATTGGTTAAAACACTGTTCAATGTACTCCCTCCCTGTATCATAAAATGAGTTTCATTTTCAATAACGAAACATACACCCCTATATGATTTATTATACATTATTTTTAACAAAAAATCAAGCCAAATACACAAAAAATGAGTACATTTTCCGAAATCAGCTTTCAGAAAATGTACTCCTTTTACAGGCTTACGCCCTTTATCCGTTCAGATAGTTAGGAAGCGCTGATTTATTCATAAATCAGCGTGGGGGGGGACCGGGGCGAAGCCACGCAACTCTCCTCCTCCGGAAATCCGGCGAAGCCGGATTTCCGGTTTAATCAGTGTATTCCTAAATCTGATTAAGCACCGTACTTAGCTGTTGATACAGGAACACCAACGCCCATTGTAGATGTAACTACGCATGACTTGAGGTATGTACCCTTAGCAGCTGCTGGCTTAGCCTTAACGATAGCTTCGATAAGTGTTGTGAAGTTAGCGTCGAGCTTTTCAGCGCCAAATGAAGCCTTACCGATTGGGCAGTGGATGATGTTTGTCTTGTCGAGACGGTATTCGATCTTACCAGCCTTAGCTTCTGTAACAGCCTTAGCTACGTCTGGAGTAACTGTACCAGCCTTCGGGTTTGGCATGAGACCTCTTGGGCCGAGAACCTTACCGAGACGACCAACGAGACCCATCATATCAGGTGATGCGATAACTACGTCGAAATCCATCCAGTTTTCCTTAACAATCTTGTCAACGAGATCCTGTCCGCCTACATATTCAGCGCCAGCACCCTTAGCTGCTTCGTACTTGTCTTCCTTACAGAATACGCAAACTCTTACCTTCTTACCAGTACCGTTTGGAAGTACAACAGCACCACGAACCTGCTGGTCAGCATGTCTTGAGTCAACGCCGAGACGTACATGTACTTCAACAGTTTCATCAAACTTAGCCTTTGCGTTCTTGCAAACTAAGTCGAGAGCTTCTGCAGAATCATAAAATTTATCAGCTTCGATAGTCTTTACACTATCATTATACTTCTTGCCGTGTTTCATTATTTATCCTCCTATAAAGTGGTAATACCAAAACGCTTATACGCAGTTTCAGTTAGCGGAAAGTTTCCTCCCACCATTAGATAACGTACGAATATTCTTATGTTTTAAAGTTTACTAAAATCAGTCTTCAACTGTAACGCCCATTGAACGAGCTGTACCAGCGATCATGCTCATAGCTGTTTCGATTGTAGCAGCGTTGAGGTCAGGCATCTTTGTTTCAGCGATCTTTCTGATCTGATCCTTAGTGATCTTAGCTACCTTTGTCTTGTTAGGTACGCCAGAACCGCTTTCGATTCCGCAAGCCTTCTTGATAAGAACTGCAGCCGGCGGTGTCTTTGTGATGAATGAGAATGTACGGTCAGCATAAACTGTGATTACAACAGGGATGATAAGACCGATATCATTCTTAGTTCTTTCATTGAATTCCTTTGTAAAAGCCATGATGTTAACACCGTGCTGACCTAAAGCAGGACCAACCGGTGGAGCAGGTGTTGCCTTACCTGCAGCGATCTGTAATTTAATATAGCCAACGACTTTCTGTGCCATGGTTTATTGCACCTCCATAAAGTGGTCACGAACGAGGCAATGATCATTAATATTTTGCCTCTCCCACACTGACTGTTGCTTCAGCCAGTTTTAAAAAAATACGTTTACTTTTGATTATTAAATATCTTCCAGCCTGATAACCTGTGTAAGGCTCAGTGTAGCCGGAGTTTCACGGCCGAACATTGAAACGAGAACATCAACAGTACCATTGTCAACATCGACCTTCTGTACCACACCAACGAATCCGTCCATTGCAGTACCTGATACACGAACGCTGTCTCCGGCAGAAATGTTGACCTCAACCGCTGGTGTATCAAGTGAAACACCAAGTGCTTCAACTTCCTTTTCAGAAAGCGGTGTAGGTTCTGATGCAGGACCAACGAATCCTGTAACACCTCGTGTACTCTTTACTATGTACCATGATTCATCTGTGTATACCATTTTCAGCAGAACATAGCCTGGAAATGTTTTTCTTTCCACTTCTTTTGTCTTGCCGTCAGTAATTTCTGTTACCTTTTCTGTAGGTACTCTTACCTCAAGGATCAGGTCGTGAAGCTTTCTGTTTTCAACTACTTTTTCGATGTTCTGTTTTACTTTGTTCTCATAACCCGAATAAGTGTGAATAACATACCATTTTGCTGCTTCTGACATGCAAAATTACCTCCTTGCATTTAGACTGTAACTGCTTATTTGTTTAAGAACATCTTCAGAGCCCATCCGCCGATAGTATCGAATGCGCCTACAAAGATCCCGATAAGAAGGATAGTCACGAGAACAACTGTTGTGTTGTTGATGACCTGCTTCTTTGTTGGCCATACGACCTTCTTGAATTCGCTCTTAAGGTCTTTGAAGTATTTAGCAACCGAGTTAGGCTGCTTCTTCTGATTTTTGGCAGAAGACTTTGCCGGAGTTTTTTCCTTTTTCTTTTCAGATTTTAAATCTTCCTTTGCCATGAGCAACCTCCGGAATTACTTTGTTTCCCTGTGCAGAGTATGCTTTCTGCAGAACTTGCAGTACTTGTTCATTTCAATTCTGTCAGGGTCGTTCTTCTTGTTCTTCTTTGTTGCGTAATTACGCTGCTTGCATTCTGTACAAGCTAATGTTACCTTAACTCTCACGTGTCGGCACCTCCTGAATGTAATTATTCTTCAAACGCAGTTTTCCGGTCATTTGCAGACCAGAACTGCACGGCCTCCCTCTGTTAAACTGAGTGTGATTTTCTGCAAAAGAGCAAAAAAATGCACCTCACAAAGAGGTACTTATATTTTACCATGTTTCACGCTTAAAGTCAACAACTTTTTTTACTTTCAAATATTTTCTTATAATTTCCTCAAATGTATTTACAAACTAATTTAAATGGTGTAAAATAGTATTTAGATATTCTATATGGTGGTGAAGGAAAATCAATACAGATAAGAAAATATACTATTCAGTATGCTGTACTCTCGCGCTGCTTCTTGCAGTAATAATGATATACCGTGAGATACCAAAGGGACATACTGATCAGAAAACAGTAAAGGAAAGACTTATACCGAAAGCTGTCACTATGATAACTGAAGATTCGGCTCCTGTCGAAACCTCATCCGAAGTATCGGCTGAAGATATTCCGGTAGATGCAGTCGTTTCTGAAAGTAAAGATTCATCCATTGCCGGTGAATCTGCCGGTACTTTAATAAATATAAACACCGCTGACAAGGCAGAACTTATGACGCTAACCGGCATCGGCGAAAAGAAAGCGATGAATATAATAGAATACCGTACTCAGAACGGACCGTTCTCTGATATCTCGGAACTCGCACTGGTTTCCGGCATAGGAAAGAAAACCGTTGAGTCGATTGCTCCTTATATTACTATATAGTATAACGTTACCGAAAGCTAACCGTACAACTATAATTATTTGAGTTTTCTACAATAATTTGTCTTTATTTGCGGTCATTTTATTATAATAAGATAATTGACAAATGCCTTATATCAATGATATACTTTTATTATAGTTGATTATGCATAAAAACTGAGGATGTTTTTTAGCATATACATTCGTTTCAGGGAACGCTGGCAAGGTCTGAGATCCGCGGAAAAGCTTATTTCAGCGAATCGGTCACCCCCCCCGTTTACTTTCTGATCATTGGCCGGATCAGTACTTCCCTGTTTTTACTTTCATTTTTATTTCATTTTCTGAAAGGGTATGGTCAAATGTCTATGAATTCTTCAAATGTTGCGGTTTTCAATCCTGAAACAAGTGTTGCCCCTCTTGGTCTCATCGCTATGAACGGCGCTGATGAGCTCGGCGACAAGATCAACAGCTATCTTGTTGAATGGGCAAAGCAGAGCGGTCTTGACAAGGATGGTTTCCTTATCGAAAGCCAGTGCCCGCGTTTTGCTTCAGGCGACGGCAAAGGTCTCATCAAGTCAACAGTACGCGGCAAGGATCTTTTCATTATCGTTGACGTAAACAACTACAGCTGCAAGTACAAGATGTTCGGTCAGGAAAACTTCATGTCACCTGACGATCACTATCAGGATCTCAAGAGAATCATCCAGGCTGCAAGCGGCAAGGCACACAGAATAAACGTTATCATGCCTATCCTCTACGGCGGCAGACAGCACAGAAGAAACTACCGTGAATCTCTTGACTGTGCATGGGCACTTCAGGAACTCCAGAGCATGGGTGTTTCAAACATCGTAACATTTGACGCTCACGATCCGAGAGTACACAACGCTATTCCGCTCATGGGCTTTGACAACGTAATGCCAACATATCAGGTTCTCAAGACAATGTACAAGAACATTCCTAACCTTCACATCACAAAGGACAACTTCATGATCGTAAGCCCTGACGAAGGCGCCCTCAACAGAAACATGTACTACGCTTCAGTACTTGGTGTTGAACTCGGTATGTTCTACAAGAGACGTGACTACTCAAGAATCGAAAACGGAAGAAACCCTATCGTAGCTCACGAATACCTCGGAAGAGACGTTGAAGGCATGGACATCTTCGTTGCCGACGACATCATCTCATCAGGCCAGTCAGTTCTCGACATCGCATACCAGCTCAAGGAAAAGAAAGCAAACAAGATCTACGCTTACGCAACATACGGACTCTTCACAGACGGTCTTGAAAAGTTTGATAAAGCTTACGAAGACGGCTATATCAACGGCATCCTCGGTACAAACCTTACATACAGAACACCTGAACTTCTCAAGAGAGAATGGTTCATGGAAGTTGACGTTTCAAAGTACATCGCTTACTTCATCTCAGCTATCAACCACGACATCTCAATCAGCAGCGTCATCGATCCACACGAAAAGATCAAGCAGCTCCTCGAGAAGTACAACCACTGATAATTCATACCCTATAAAAAGAATCTGCCTTCGCATCACAAAGATGCGAAGGCATTTTTATTATAAAGCTGAGATCCGGCTTCGCCGGATCTCAGGGTGATGGGTTTACGGGGCTTCGCCCCGATACCCTGATATGCGAATAAGCATTTCCATAAAAAATTGCATAAACAAAGAAGGCTGTGCGAATGCACAGCCTTCTCATTATGTGAAAAGAAATAATTTTTAAAATTACTTGATTTCGATTGTAGCACCAGCAGCTTCGAGCTTAGCCTTGATGTCTTCAGCGTCAGCCTTAGAAGCGCCTTCCTTAACAGCCTTTGGAAGTCCTTCAACGAATTCCTTAGATTCCTTAAGGCCAAGACCCATAACGTCCTTGATAACCTTGATAACGTTCATCTTGCTGTCACCGAATGATGTCATTACAACGTCAAATTCAGTCTTTTCAGCAGCACCTGCAGCAGCACCGCCAGCAGCTGGAGCAGCAGCAACAGCAGCTGTTACGCCAAATTCTTCCTGAATAGCGTCAACTAATTCAGCGAGCTCTAATACTG
>JBGUVZ010000579.1:0-7571 GCA_045220685.1 Oscillospiraceae bacterium
TAATGGAACGCTGACATTAAAAATCAGTACACAGCCCTTAAACGAAGCCCCGCCGGTTCTGATGACCGGATCTTCGCAGCCGCTGCCGATTCCATGACATAGCTTTATGTATATATATTATAGCACAGTTTAGTGAAAAAGTAAATAACCGATTATAATCTTTCGCAAAATATGTGGAAAATTTAAGAGGCGTACTTTGTGGCATTTGACAAAAAAACATTTCAGTCTGTTATATATCTGAAAGCAAGACTTTTGCAAATACTGGTTTAATTATAGTGAATTATAGCTCTATCTGCAGCGAAGGGATACCACTGTTATAGTGGTGCCTTCGGAATGATCGAAAAGGACTGTTAAAAAGTCCTGAATACAACAAAATCAGCATATCTCACGTAAATACGTGCGTTTGAGATATGCTGATTTACTTTTAAGGAGAGTTTTTTAACAACTCCTTTGAGGTATTATTCTTTATCTTCTTTTTTGTGCCTGCCAATGCCGGAGAATCTTATTATAACAATGCCTAATACAACCATAAGGGCTGCAGTGATTACAATAAGTATATAGCTTGCGGTATTTGTTCCGGTCTGAGGAAGATTTATTATTTCGCCGTCTTTATTAACGCCTTTTCCGGTAACAGAGTCAACAGTATATTCGTTGAGACTTTCATTTTCAGCATCAAAAATAGAAATCGTTGCTGAACCATCACTGTTGTAAACGGCTTCTGCGGAATCAGGCTTGACACCTGTTTTTGCTTCATAGTCTTTCATAGCCATTTCTTTCAGTTCCTCAAGAGAGTATGCATTATCAGGAATTTCAGTAACAGCTGCTTCCTTATTGTCTGCAGGATCGCCTGCGCCAGTCAGGGCAATCTCTTCTCCGTCCTGATTGAAACCAGCAGCAGTCTGTGCATCTACTGCATACGCTTCATTGTCTGTCATCTGAATGATGACGAATCCTGTTGTTTCATCGGCAAAGCATTCCGGCGTACCGCTGTATTCGCCATGCTGAGTCTTATAGTAATCCACTGCCATTGCAGACAGCTTGTCGCTGGTATAGAAGCTGAACTCATCAGGAGCGCTGGAATACAAAAGTGTCATTTCTGCCGGTTCTTCTCCTTCTTCTGTTTTTACTGTAAGAACAGCGACATTCCCTTTTTCCAGGAAAGAATAATCTGAGAACACAGTCGGCTTGTTGTCGGCAGACAGACTGAGCTGCAGGTCTGTGTTATTTGATGCGCAGCTGATCGGTGTTTCTTTTCCGTCTTCCTGTGCGATTTTTTTGCCCGCGTCAAAGTCCAAATAGTAGATCTTTCCGGCTTCTACTGTCATCAGTATGGCGTTCTGCGCAAAATCTTCGAAAGTGATCGGGAACAGATCAGGCATATTCTCGGAGGCAGCATCTGCAATATCTCCGGAAAAGATATTTACCTTATAGTCTCCGAACCAGGCTTCTCTGCCCTTATATGTCGCATAGCCGTCCATTGATGCTATGCCGTTATTTACAGTGATTTCAGTTCTTGCTGAATCATAACCAAACTCATTGATAATAATGTCTTTGTAACGTTTTTCGAGCTGGTCGGTTGTGTAGAACGGATACTCTGCATAAGTTCCTTCGCCAAAGTATGCAAGCGTCTTCGAGGTTCCATCACCTGCAAGACGAATTGAAGTATCATTGATCTGATATACTTTATATACACAATCTCCCCATACAAGCTCACCGTTTTTTAAAGTATAGCGCTCTTCCCTGGCCGTACCATCCTTTAAACTGATACATTTCATCGTGTCATTTGCAAAGCTGAACAGTTCAGTATCTGTCAGATAAACGCCCTCAGTGATTTGTTCAGCAGAATTGCGTTCGCTTTCAACAGAAGAAATGTTATAGGCTTTGTCCATTGCAGAAATTGTATAAGACTGGAAATCGGTAATGTCATATTCAAATGTATATACACCATTCTTATCAGGTTTAGCAGCAAGCATATCCGCAAAGTCAATACTGTTAAGGTCAGTTTCTTTCGCCGTACCTGTCAGAATTTTTCCGATAAGAGGAAGTTCCGAGGCAGAAAAAGGACGCTTGATGAAATTTCCGCTTGTCATCCTGATGATTCCCATTGCGTTTTTTATCATGTCGAGTGTATTCAGATCAGCTTCATCGCTGCCCTTGAATCCTGTGATATAAATACCGTCCAGATTGCTGTCTTTTGCAGTAATTCTGAGAATCTTTCTGCCATTCTTTTCAATCAGCTCAGAACGGAGTTCCGGGGCTGTTTTATCAACGGTAAACTGGAACTCTAATTTCTGAGGATTCTCTATAGAAGACTTATAGTTGATACTACCTGTTATCTGTGCGGTATAAACACCTTCGTCAAGTTTTAATATGCCGAACGGTTCAGCGTTGAAGCGGTCAGGTCTTAACATTACGTCGACGTCTTCTCCGGTAACGAGTAGCTCTCCCTTGTCGTTATAAATATTCAGTCCGTTGTAATGATAGAATCGGTTGGAAGCAACTGTCATGCCGATCGTATCTGCCAGCCCGTCATTATTCGGAGAAATGTAATAGGATGTATCTGCGTAAAGAGCTGTTAACGCATTGAACTGATCTGTTGTTGCGTACTTTGAAATCAGATCAAAAGTTTCTGTTGAGAGTTCAAAAGTTTCTGATGAGTATTCATTTTCAGGAATTGCACGAATAATATCTCTGATCAAAGCTGTTGCTCTGGCAAGGGAAACACTGTCCACTACAGGTCTTCTGTCCTCTCCCATGTCAGTGGTGACAGTAAAAGTATCACCGAAAATCGGAATCTGAGTCCAGTCTCCGCAGAAGCCTACCAGAGGAACGGAAATATCACAGCAGTTTTCTGCACCCTCTAACAGCAGATAGCCATCCACAAAAAAGCCGTTTGTGAATATCTCTTTAATAGCCGCTGTCTGAGCAGGATCCAGATAAACGGAGATCATTTCAGTTCTGTTTTCGCCTGCACCGATATGAAGCAGCGCATTCAGGTCGGTAGATGAGTTCAGCGTCTGCTGACCATTTATCACATATGTCTGTAATTCATCATCAAATCTGCTGCCGTCTGTTGTAAGAACCAGGCGTGCTGAAGTAAAATCAACATCCTGATCACTGGTATTTTTCAGATTCAGATTGAAACTAAACTGATCACCGAGATTGTCATAAAGCTGAATCTTGGATTCTCCCTCATCGCCAGTGATAAGAACTTTATCAGCAAGTACATTATTCATGGAAATCATGCCTGCACCCTGTCTGCGCGGCGTTACTAACATCCCGTCCTCTTCATAAGGAATAGCTGAAGTCATAACGAGATTTCTCATATATCTGAGCTTTTCTGCACCTTCCAGTTCGATGCCTTTTTTCTGAATATACTCATTCAGAACGGCCATACAGCCTGCCACATACGGAGAAGCCATTGAAGTTCCGCTGAGGACAGAAGTGGAGCCGGTATAATATGCAGATTCCACATGATCCCCTATACCCATAATATCAGGACGAAGTTCCAGATTTTGATGAACGCCATAGCTGCTGTCAAAAACTACTGAAGTCGGAATATCAATATCAATGGTATCTTCCGTGAATACAAGTGTTTTGTTTTCAGCTCCGATCATATTTTGACCGTCTTCATAACTGACTAAACCGGAAGGCAGATCATTATCTACTATACCGGAAGTAAGAATGTCGCCTTCCGGCAAAATAGCGATGATACCGACAGCTCCGGCTTCTCTGGCATAATCAGCTTTTTCCTGTACATAAATACCGCCGCCGCATTTTATCAAAGCGATTTTTCCTGTCAGATCCTTTTCGGCGAAATCCTCAGGCATGCCAAATTCACAGTAATCATATTCATATTCGCCGGATAATTCATCATTAAGATAATGTTCTGAGTTGTCGCTTTCACGACCGGTTCCTGCATAGGCAACTTTATTCTCTCCGGTAACGAAACACTTGTTATGCTGCGTATAAACATTGGAGGCAGAAGCAACTGTAAGCATTTCAGCCCCGCTGGTAACATCAATATGCATCAGTCCTCTGTCAGGGTTATCAGCAGTATGGACTTCTCCGTCTTTGCTTCCGTCTCCGTCATTACCGGCTGCATAGCAGATCGTAACTCCGGCATTAACGGCATTCTCATAAGCATCTTTAAACGGATTTTCTCCAAAGCGTTCACCGGATGAACCAAAGCTCATATTGATGACATCTGCGTGGAGCTTGACGGCATCTTCAAGTGCTGCGATCGTAGCATCGATATTGAAGAATCCTTCCGCGTCAGCTGCTGCCATGAAAATGAGCTGTGCATTTTTGGCAATACCGGATATATTCTTGCCGTCCTCATCTGTGATCTGATTTCCGGCAGCGATTCCTGAAACGTGTGTTCCGTGATAATCAGCAGGATAAGATTCACTGTTTCCGACAGCGTTAATTGGATCTGCGTCAAAGTAATCTACAGCAAAAGGCAGCTTGCTGCTTCTGTAAGCCTGTGCAGGGTCAATTTCCACGTTAAAACCTATCGTCGAAGCAACTTTGGCGATATCTTCTTCTGTCAGCTTGACCTGAACGGAATCATCCATAGCTGCAAACATTGGATGCGAAACATCCAGCTCCGTGTCAATAACAGCTATGACCTGACCTTCTCCGTAGCAGCCTGTAAAGTCATAATAAGCAGGATAACCGCCTAACGAAGGAGCGGTTGCCATTTTAGGAGCGTTCTTGTGCTCTGTTTTGATAACTGCTTCTACATAAGGCAAAGCTTTAACCTGATCTATCAGATTTTCGGGAATCTCGCAGGAGAAGCCGTTATACAGAACGCTGTAACTGTATTTCACTTTCATTTCCGGGTATAACGCTTTGATTTGGTTCTGAACAATGGACTGCGTATTCTCCAGGGAATCAGCCAGCTGAACAGCCTGGTCGGTTTCCAGATAGTCATCCCCCTGTTCAGCACCTTCGGGAGTGGCGAGGATCGCATCACCGGAAACTTTAACGATAATGTTTACCAGTTCAGAGGAAACTTCCTCTGTTTCCGCTGCGTCCGGATTAACGGCGGCAGATGCATTCAGCGCAAAATCTGAGCCAATGATGGGTGTACATCCAATAGCAGTTGAAAGAGTAAGGCTGACTGCTTTGCTGAAGATTTTTTTCTTCATGTTTTTCTTCCTTTCTGTCAGGCTTCGCCTGTTATTTTGACATACTATGTTTATGAGAAAACAACAAAAGCGCACCCTGAAAGATATACATATCCCATAGAGTACGCTTGCTTATATATGATTTTGTAAATAGATGCAGTTAAGCAATGTCTGTTTGAATCGTAGCTCATTAGCATAACCGTGTCAACCCCTTTTCACATAAACATCTGTTTTTTGAAATAATACCCTTTTAACGTCAATATTATAGCAAACTGAAAATTGCTTGTCAATTGCTTAATTGTAAATAGCTTGTATTTTCATGTAAATAACTTGTCAAGCTTGATGTATTTGCAAATAAATGATAAAATAATAGAAAACAGCCGAGGTACGAATATGAATATCAAAGAGTGTGTTGAAAAGAGTCTGTATATTTTGAGTGAATACTATAATAATAGAATTGAGCCATACTTTGAGCATCTTGCAGATAATGTAATATGGCACGGTCCTGCCATTGGCCAGCAGATCACAGGACGTGAAACAATGCGCAAAGCATGGTATAACGAACCAAATCACCTTACATTTTCGCTTGGTAATGTTGAAGCACAGTATATCCAGCTTTCACCAGCTTCCTGTGAAGTCATGATGATGTTTGTAGTTACGACACATTATCCAAACGGCGATATGATACCGTTGTTTCAGCGTATACAGTTTAGCTGGGCAGATACGAATATCATTAATGAAAACAGCCAAAAAGAACGTGTGTCCAGAATTTTTATGATACATATTTCCAATCCTGTTGAACAGCACAGTGATGACTTCATATATCCTGAACACTATAATGAATTATTCAGGCAGGTAGAAAAACCTGTGCAGGAACCACGTTTAAGTCTGAGGGGAACGGATAACGCTTTCTATGTGATCAAAGTTAGTTCCGTTATCTGGGTACAGACAACACCTGATCAGCATTGCCTGTTTCATTTGCGTGAAAGAACGTTAAAGGTCAAAACAACACTTTCAGATATTGAAAGGCAAACAGAGAAGATCCTTATCCGCGTTCACTCCGGCTTTATCGTTAATCCGCTTGATGTAGTATCTGTCTCACGCTTTAAGCTAACGTTGTCAGATGGTGCATCAATCCCGGTACCAGAGAAAAAGTACACTGCCGTTAAGAAGAAACTGCTGGAGTATAATAATACTCTCATAATAAAATAGTCGTAAGTTTGTGTAAAATACCTGTTTACATACGCATTTATATGTGCTATACTAATATTCCTTTCGCTTAAAGGACCAGGACCGGCGAGGGGGGGCGGGGGGCGGAGCTCTGCCCTTTCGCCGGTCTGCTCAGTACACCCGCAAACCCAAAGGTCATCTTAACAGGAGGAATTGATGTATGGTAAAGAAGTTTAAAGAAATGCTCGAAAACTATGCTGAAGAAGTAAACTTTCCTTATGAACCTATCGGTTCTGAGGATATGATGTACTGTTTTATCAGACATTTCAGATTCCGTTCCGAACCGTTTGATGAAGTAATTTTTGAACACAGCATTCAGATTTTAAATTTCGACAAGGCTAATCAGTACGCATTTTCAGCTGTAGCCGCAGAGTTTTCGGAAAAACCTGATGAGTGATATAAAAAGACTGATGGAATCAGAATACGCTGTTAATGCGGACTATGATGATGAATCAGGATGTCTTTTAGTTATCGGAAGGGTGGGCTTAAACGAGCTTTCCATAGAAGAAATGATGGATAGAGGTATAGATGACCTGTTTATAAGGAGGATCTACTATTTCACAAGACTTGTGCTTCAGACTTATGCGAATGCTGTAGAAGACGGTACTGATGCAAAAACAGCACTGGCTGAAGCAGAGGAAGAGATATATGAGGTTGATACAGAGAATGATATCGAATTTCTGTACGATTCAGTAAAGGATATCGATGCAAACCAGGGAGAAAGGCGTTTTATCGAGAGGGAAATACTTTTAGGATCATTTTACAGCAACCCGGAATATTTTGTAAAGAGCTGTTCAAAGAAACAGGTAAAGCTTTTGAATGAACATATTGAAGATATACGTCAAAAACTTGATTTTCGCATTTCCCGCACCATTCCTTATCAGGAGTATAAGGTCAGAGTAAAGAAGAAGGACAAGTACATTCACATGCGTCTTCCTGAAGCCGAAAGATCAGGTGACTGTACAGATATATTTGTTTCCGGCCGTTCACACGGAACGCCGGTGCTTGCAACTGTAGAGTATAACTGTGATCCCGGAAGAGACAAAGAAAGATATATAGTATGCATACGTTCGAAAGATGACTGCTGTATGGTAGCCGGAATCTTCAGAAAGCACGGCAGGGCAGTCGAATTTATGAAGGAAAGACTGTCTGCGGCATAAATGATCAGTTTCTGCATTATCCGCTGAAATGGTGGTGCCTGCGGCACGA
>JBGUVZ010000580.1:0-6002 GCA_045220685.1 Oscillospiraceae bacterium
CCGACAAGCAGCGGACTGATAATGTACAGTATCGGAATTGCTCCGCAGAACATTACGACGAGAAGCATAAGAACGATGTAGATAGCACCGAATGCACCGGCGAAAATAAGATCTTTGACCTTCAGTTTATTATCATTGTTCTCTGAATTTACAGTTATATTTTTCTTTGCCATTATTATTCCTCCGCAAAATCAAGTTAGTTTCCCCTAACCATATAACATAAAAAAATCAGCGAAAATCGCTTATTATCACCATCGGAAAGTAGCCCAGCGGTCGTTCATTTTAGGAAGAAGCAGAGCAAACAGCTTACCACGAATAGTATATTTTTTAGCTTCCTCATTAAAGCTGTGTTCTTCCACAAGACGTATACCGTCAGTAAGATCAGCAATTTCCTGAGCTGTATCTGTACCGGACAGGAAGTGCGCATTGGTGCTTCTTATAGTGTCATGCTGCTTTTCTTTTTTGACCATCGCTTTGCAGTTCTGTTCCGCTATAAGAGTACCGCCGTCCGGGAAATTGTTTTTGAGTATTTCGAGGAATGTACGTATCTGGTCAAGAGTGAAATACATGAAAAGTCCTTCGGCAAGAAAAACCGGTTCCGATTTTCTTCCTTTTATTGCTTCCCTGACTTCGGCACACCAGTCATCTTCAAGAGCACTTCCCGGGATCATTGTAACTCTGTCGCGTTCATCAAAAGCTTTTTTTCTTGCAGCAATTGAATCCGGAAGATCAAGGTCAAACCAGCGTATTTTGCCGTTGTCCACTCTTGAAAAACGGTCATCAAAACCAGCTCCCACATTTACAACAACAGTATCCGGATGATTCTTTATTAACCCTTTCAGCTGACGGTCAAGCATGATCGTCCTTGCAATAACGCCTTCATGAGACATGAATTTATCATACGGCTCAGTGTCAATACCAAGTGCCTTTATAATGTCAACAGCCTTCTGATCCTTTACTCTAGGATTTTTTCTCAGTGTTTCATTCGCCTTTATAGCAAGCGGAACAAGAGCTGTTGTCTGAACATCACCTAATTTAAGTTCCATAAAAATGATCCTCCTGTTTCAATATAGTTAGCATCCGCTAACTATTATATCATAGTAATGACCAGTCGTCAAGAAATATTATTATAATGATACACCGTAACGGCAGCAAAAACTGATATGAAATCATCATCTGATTATCAATTAAAGATTGAATAAACAGATAATATATGTTATAATAATCTATAAATGTTTAATCAACAGTGACGCTTGTTAATGGCTGTTAGTCAATACATATCCGGAAACGAATTGTATGTATTGATCTGATATAAATAATATACGAAAAGAGGCTTAACTATGATAATCGACAAAATCAATTCTCCGGCAGATGTGAAGAAGCTTAATGACAGTGAACTTATCGAACTTGCTTCAGACGTACGTAAGGGACTTATGAACAGGCTTTCAAAGCGCGGCGGACATTTCGGACCTAACTTTGGTTTCGTTGAAGCGACTATTGCTTTGCATTACGTATTTGATTCACCGAAAGACAAGCTTGTTTTTGACGTATCTCACCAGTGCTACACTCACAAGATACTCACCGGAAGAAAAGAAGCATTTTACTCGGACGAACACTTCGGCGATATTTCCGGATACACAAATCCTGAGGAAAGCGAACATGACTTCTTCAATGTCGGACATACTTCAACTTCCGTAAGCCTTGCATGCGGACTTGCAAAGGCAAGAGACCTTAAGGGCGAAAAGGAAAATGTAATTGCCATAATCGGTGACGGATCATTAAGCGGTGGTGAAGCACTTGAAGGCCTTGACTTTGCTTCCGAACTGGGAAGCAACTTCATCATAATCGTAAACGACAACGATATGTCTATTGCAGAAAACCACGGCGGACTTTACAAAAACTTAAAGGCTCTCCGTGATTCGAACGGAACATGCGAATGCAATCTCTTTAAAGCAATGGGTCTTGACTACATGTATGTGCCGGACGGCAATGATATTCAGAAGCTCATTGAAGCTTTTGAAAAGGTAAAAGGCACTGATCACCCTACAGTTGTACACATCTGCACTGTAAAGGGTAAAGGCTATTCCCCTGCTGAAACTGAAAAGGAAAACTGGCACTGGCATATGCCTTTTGACCCGGAAAATCCGAATGCTGCCGGTGGCGGCGGTGAAAACTACGGTGACATGACCTGTGACTATCTGCTTGACAAGATGAAGAAAGATAAGAGCGTTGTTGCAATGGTGGCTGCCGTTCCTGTAAATATCGGTTTTACAGAGGAAAAGAGAAAGGAAGCCGGCGACCAGTACGTTGATGTGGGAATCGCAGAAGAACACGCTATTGCAATGGCATCGGGAATTGCAAAGAACGGCGGAAAGCCTGTTTTCGCTACACATTCAAGCTTCTTCCAGAGAACCTACGACCAGATATCGCAGGATCTCTGTATAAACGGTAATTCCGCTACCCTTCTTGTAAATACGGCTTCGGTATACGGCATGCATGACATTACGCATCTTGGTATCTTCGATATTCCGATGATCTCAAACATACCGAACATGGTTTATCTTGCTCCGACATGCTGCGAGGAATATTTTGCGATGCTCGACTGGAGTATTGAGCAGAACAGCTTCCCTGTTGCTGTACGTATTCCATGCAACGGCGTTATCCATTCAGACAGAACTTATGACACGGATTACACCGACCTTAACAGATATAAAATCATGTCAGAAGGTGAAAAAATTGCGGTCATCGCTCTCGGCGACTTCTATCAGATCGGTGAAAAGCTCGCAGATCTTATAAAGGAAAAGACAGGTACTGCTCCGACTCTTATCAATCCGCGCTACATCACTGGCATCGATGCTGAACTCCTTGAAAGCCTTAAGAAGAACCACGACAAGGTCGTTACACTCGAAGACGGAATACTCGACGGCGGTTTCGGTGAAAAGATATCCCGTTTCTACGGTCCTTCTGAAATGAAGGTGTATAACTACGGTCTTAAAAAAGAATTTATCGACCGTTATGACTTTAAAGATATCCTTATTGCCAATAGGATCACTCCTGAACTTATCTGCGAAGATATTCTCTGATAAACGCAGACATCAGATTCATGTACCGAACAGCTTCAGGCACTGCATATAACTCCTGATATACAACTCAAATATCCCCGGATCATCATACTCGGTCAGCGAGAATGGTCCGGGGATTTTTATATACTCATCATATCTTTTCATAAATGACGAAAAGCCATTTGTCCCTTTATATTTTGCTGAAATCAAACACGGAAAAGCCGTACAAATTTGTATATAATGATTTCACCAAAAGTATTGACAAATAACATCCTAAGGAGTATACTATTGTTTTCACCTCATAAAAACAACTCAAACTGACAGAAAGAGAGGACAAAATGGCAGCAATAATTGAAATCAAAAACGTAACAAAAGAATTCAAAACACTCAACCGCCACGAAGGTCTTAAGGGCAGCCTTAAGGATCTGTTTTCACGTGATTACAAGATCGTTCGTGCGGTAGACAATGTTTCAATGAGCATTGAACAGGGTGAGATAGTCGGTTACCTCGGCCCGAACGGTGCCGGAAAATCAACCACTATCAAGATGATGACCGGCGTACTTGAACCGACTTCCGGCGAAATACTCGTCGGCGGAAACGCACCTTACAAAAACAGATCAAAAAACGCACAGGAAATAGGCGTTGTCTTCGGTCAGAGAACACAGCTCTGGTGGGCACTCCCGCTCATTGAATCATTCAGGCTTTTAAAAGACATCTACCAGATACCTGACAAAGACTACAACGAAATGCTCGAACTTTACAAATCCCTCGTTGACATCGAGCCGCTACTGCACAAACCGGTTCGCCAGATGTCTCTCGGCCAGCGAACACTCAGCGATATTCTTGCGGCATTTCTCCATAATCCGAAAATAGTCTTTCTCGACGAGCCTACAATTGGACTTGACGTTTCGATGAAAGCAAAGATACGTACACTCATCCACGAACTAAACAGGCAGAAGAATACAACCGTTATTCTTACTACGCACGACATGGGCGACGTTGACGCTCTCTGCCGCCGTATCGTTATCATAGACAAGGGCAAAATGCTCTACGACAATGACATAGAACACCTCAAGGGATTTTTCGGATCATACCGTACTCTGAAGATACGAGTTGACGGTGACATGAATGCTGAGGCTGAAGTCATAAAGACTGAAGTCCCAGATTTTAAGGTATCTTCCGACGATGAATGGATCTCAGTACTTGTAGATGAAGAAAAAGCAAAGGTTCTCGATGTACTCGGACTTCTTCAGAAGACCCACAGGATCCGTGATATGCAGCTCGAAGAGATATCTACCGAGGAAGTAATCAAAAAGATCTACGAGGAGGGTGTACAATGAATCTGAAAAAGTATCTCACCTTCACCCGTGCCGGAATAATCGAAGCACTGCAGTTTCGTCTTTCATTTGTTGTAATGGTAGCCGGAAACCTGCTTTATCTTATAGTCGTATATTACCTTTGGAAAGCTATCTATGCATCTGCCGGTACTGATATTGTAAACGGCATGACTTTTACCGACACGCTGATCTACCTTGTACTGGCAACCGCGCTTTTCAATTTCATGGAAATGTACACTGTCTGGGAAATGGGCCGAAACATTCAGTCGGGAAAAATAGTCCTTGACCTGCTCAAACCGATGGAATACCGGCATCTGCTTTTCTGGTCCTACTCCGGAGGTTTCGTGACACAGTTCCTGCTCACATTCCTTCCGACTTTCATTGCAGTTTCCATAGTCACACACGGTGCAATACACATGGGAGTCAATATTCTTTACTTTATTATTTCTGTAGTAATGGCGATAGTGATAAACTACAACATTGATTTTCTCGTAGGAACGGTCTGTCTTTACACGGAATCCATATGGGGAATCAATATTATGAAACAGGTCGTTGTTCTGCTTCTTTCAGGAGCGACTATCCCGATAGCATTTTTCCCGGATACACTGAAAACAGTAGTGAACTGGCTGCCGTTTCAGTCCATTTACAACGCACCGCTTTCCATCCTGCTTGACGCTGATGCTGAACCGAAGACTGTATTCACAACACTTGGTATTCAGCTTATATGGTGCATAGTTATGACCGTACTCAGCAAAGCATTCTGGAAAACATCTCTGCGTCAGATCACTGTGAACGGAGGTTGAGTTATGAAACAAAGAAGTTTAGGTTTTTATTTCCGTATCTACTGCAAGATCCTCGCACAGGACTTAAAAAGCAAAATGAGTTACCGTGCCGACTTTATCATATCCACCATCGGCATGATATGCACCAACATATCCGGTTTCATAAGCTTCTGGATCATGTTCAGGAACTTTCCTTCCATCGACGGCTGGACCTACTACGAAATCCTGTTCCTGTACGGATTTTCACTGATATCACTGACACCGGTACAGTGCTTCTTCGACAACAACTGGAGCCTGCGTCAGAACGTATACACCGGTGACTTCATCAAATACTGCTTCAGACCGATAAACCTGTTCTTTTACTACCAGTCAGAAGTATTCGACGTAAAAGGCCTGGGTCAGCTCGCTTTCGGTATAGGCACGCTTGTCTACGCATGGATAAAACTCGGCCTCGGATTTTCGGTTCTGATGCTTGCTAAACTGATCATCTTCCTGCTTACGGCATCACTTATCATGATAGCCCTTCAGAACGCCGCAGCAGCAACATGTTTCTGGATACAGAACTCTTTCTACGTTCTCGACCTTGCATATCGTTTCAGGGACTATGCAAAATATCCGGTAACAATCTTCAGCAAGGCATTCAGATTTATCTTCACATTCGTAATGCCGATAGCATTCATTGCTTACTACCCAAGCCTCGTTATTCTTCGACCTGACGAGATACCGATACTCTCCTGGCTGTCGCCGGTGATTGGTGTACTGTTCTTCTGGATAAGCTATAAGATCTGGATGTACGGTGCTACCAGGTACAGCGGCACAGG
>JBGUVZ010000581.1:0-2063 GCA_045220685.1 Oscillospiraceae bacterium
TCAAGAAGAGCATCGAGAAGAGCAGGGTGTGAAAAATCGATTATTACGTCGCCCTTAACTGTAAGTTCAGCCGGTGAAGCGAATATCGGGAAATCAGCGTACTTTTCAGTATTGATGTCGATACCTGCTACTACCTGGCAGTCAGTTCTTTCCTTGATGCATTCATAGATCATGTGACCCATGTGTCCGTTCGCACCGCTGATGATAATATCTGTCATCTGTTTCATTCCTTTCATTTCTCATAATATTTCCGTACGGATTTTAAAGGGAACACTGACCCCGGATATCTGTCCGCAGATCAGTGTTTCATAAAATTACTTTACAAGACCGAGTTCGATCATTGAATCCTTCATGATCTTGATGTTCTCTTCAGCCATTGGATAGAGAGGCATACGGCCGATACCGCACTTCCATCCCATTATGTTCATAGCTTCCTTAACAGGGATAGGATTTACTTCGATGAAGAGATTGTTGATGAACTTAAGAAGCTTTAACTGGAGCTTTGCAGCTTCTGCGCAGTTGTTGTCGAGGCAGTACTGAGCGATCTGGTGAGCTTCCTTAGGCATAACGTTTGAAAGAACTGAGATAACGCCCTTTCCGCCGAGTGACATGATAGGAACGATCTGATCGTCGTTGCCGCTGTATACGTCAAGAAGGTCGCCGCATTCAGCGATGAGCTTTGCAGCATAGCTGATGTTGCCGCTTGCTTCCTTAACAGCTACGATGTTCTTGTGCTTGCCGAGCTGCTTGTATGTATCGATAGCGATGTTTACGCCTGTTCTGCCAGGAATATTGTAGAGGATGATCGGGATGTTTACTGCATCAGCGATAGCTGTGAAGTGAGCAACGAGACCGCGCTGTGTGGACTTGTTGTAGTAAGGAGTAACAACGAGAAGTCCGTCTGCGCCGAGTGATTCAGCTTCCTTTGAAAGCTCGATAGCATAAGCTGTATCGTTGCTTCCTGTACCAGCGATAACAGGAACTCTCTTTGCAACTCTTTCAACACAGTATCTGATGCATTCCTTGTGTTCTTCATCAGTCATAGTTGAAGATTCACCAGTTGTACCGCATACGATGATAGCATCTGTGCCGTTTTCAATCTGGAAATCTATAATTTTTCCGAATTCTTCGTAGTTGATTGATCCGTCTTCGTTCATTGGTGTTACGATAGCAACACCGGCACCGGTAAATATTGTATTCTTCATATCAAAAATCCTTTCTGAAACTTTCATATAATTCAGAATTTACTTACGGAGATCCGGGGCTTTGCCCCGGATCCCGCTGATTTATAAATCAGAGTTTTATCAGTCAAAATAGCCCTTAGCAGCGAGTAATTCAGCAAGAAGAACTGCACCGCCTGCTGCACCTCTTAATGTGTTGTGTGAAAGGCATACGAACTTGTAGTCGTACTGTGTATCTTCTCTGAGACGTCCGATAGAAACTGCCATACCGCCTTCAAGATCTCTGTCGAGCTTAGCCTGCGGACGGTCGTTTTCTTCAAAGTAGTTGAGGAACTGCTTTGGAGCGTGTGGAAGTTCGAGTTCCTGCGGAACACCTGAAAATTTCTTCCAGCACTTTAAGATTTCTTCCTTAGAAGGCTTCTTGTCGAATGATACGAAAACAGCAGCTGTGTGGCCGTTTGATACAGGAACACGGAGACACTGTGTTGTGATAGATGGTGATGAAGCCTTAACGATCTTGTTGCCTTCGATTTTACCCCAAACCTTGAGTGGTTCCTGTTCAGACTTTTCTTCTTCGCCGCCAATATATGGGATAAGGTTATCAACCATTTCAGGCCATGTCTCAAATGTCTTGCCGGCACCTGAAATTGCCTGGTATGTACAAGCGAGAACCTTTGTAATACCGAACTTTCTTAATGGTTCAAGAGCCGGAACGTAGCTCTGGATTGAGCAGTTTGACTTAACTGCTATAAAGCCCTTCTTTGTGCCGAGTCTTTCTCTCTGAGCCTTGATGATCTCGATGTGTTCAGGGTTGATTTCCGGAACTACCATCGGAACGTCATCTGTAAATCTGTGTGCAGAGTTGTTTGAAACTACAGGACA
>JBGUVZ010000582.1:0-5231 GCA_045220685.1 Oscillospiraceae bacterium
GCAACTCAATGAATGCCATCTCAGAACTTCTTAAAACAGAAGCATACCCTTCTACCTATATGGTATATTTCGACTACGCTCCTACAGGTCTTACGGACACTGAAGCTGCTTCAGTTCTTAACACGATGCTTGAATGCTACAGCGAATACTTCATGGAAGCTTACGGTTACAACAAGTCTCTTGGTAGTTCACTTGCAGCTCTTGACTACAAGGATTATGACTATGCAGAAGCTGTTGATGTATTCGATGATGCACTCAACAAGATATCAGCATATGTAAGTCAGGTAGAAAAAACAGAGATCCAGAACGGTTCATCAACAAACTCAAACCGTTTCCGTTCTTCTGATACAGGTTACACATTCCCTGACCTTTCAGAAACTATCAGCACATTAAGAACTATCGACCTTGAAAGAATTTCTTCCTACGTTACAATAAACACTATCACAAAGGATAAGGACACACTCCTTACAAACTACACTTATCAGGTAGAACTTCTTGAAAGACAGAAGGCTGTTTATACTGATTCTCTTGCTACGATCAACGCTTCAATTGCTGGATATCAGAAGAACACAGTTATGATATACGGTTCTGATTCTGATGAAAAGAAAACCATGACTGCAACACAGGCTTCTGAAGAGTACGACAACCTCTTCAGAAAGAAGGAACAGATCCAGTCAGATCTTTCAGAAACAATACAGAAGATAAATCTCTACAACAAGAGAATTGAACGTCTCAACTCATCAACAACAGTTAATTCAGCAGCCAAGAAGGCTAAGGTTGAAGACGATCTTGAAAAACTCGACAAACAGATCAAGGAACTCATCGATCTTGTAAACAGAACAACTGACGACTTCTACAGAACTGTTGTATTCTCAAAGGCATACAACATTCTCGTTCCTGCAAATTCATCAAACAGCAATTCAGCAACCCGTGCTCTTACAGACGCTGTAATGCCTATCGCTATTGCAGACGCTATCATCTTTGTTATCTACTTCGCAGTTGCATTCATTCTTTCATGTATTGAAGAATATGCAAAGGAAGATCACGAAAAGAAAGCTAAAAAGGAAAAGGAACCTGAAGCTGCAGCAAACTAAAAATCTCTTACCCGGTCTTTACATTAAAGACCGGGTATTATTTTTTGTGTTGACATACTTTCAGAATGTATTGTATAATTATTGAGTATGGACTACTTAAACACGTCACTGCACGTTTAGTATCACAGGAGAAGAGGAAAAATGAATTTTAAAGAAACGGTTGATTACCTTTCATCAGCAGAACAGTACGGAATCATCCCAGGACTTGACAGTATAAAAAGACTTTGTCACAAACTGTCTGATCCGCAGGATACCCTTAATATAATACACATTGCCGGCACAAACGGAAAAGGATCTGCAGGTGCTTTTCTGGAAAGCATTCTTAGAAAAGCAGGTTATAAAACAGGCCGTTATATTTCCCCTGCCGTTATGGATTATCTCGAAAAGATACAGTACTGCGGCAGAAACATCACAGAAAAGGAATATGCCGACGTAGTTTCGAAAGTAAAAAAAGCTGCAGATGAAATAGTATCGGAAGGTTTCCCGCATCCAACAGTTTTCGAACTTGAAACAGCTGCTGCTTTTTGCTTTTTTGCCGCACGTGACTGCGACCTGATCCTGCTTGAAGCCGGAATGGGCGGACGTACTGACGCAACAAACATAATAAGCAGCAGCGAGCTTTCCATAATAACATCTATAAGTCTCGAACATACAAAGTTCCTCGGAGATACTATCGAACAGATAGCAGCAGAAAAAGGCGGCATAATTAAAAAGGGCGGTACTGTACTTACCCTTATGCAGAATCCTGCTGTCACGGGTGTTCTGACCGGCATATGCAAAGAGCGCAGTGCTGATCTTACCATCACCAAATTATACAACATATCTGACTACAGTTTTTCGGGAGCATCACAGGCTTTCACCTATCTTGATCTGAAAAATCTGAAGATAAATCTGCTCGGTAAATTCCAGACTGAAAACGCAGCACTGGCAATAGACGCATGCAGCATTTTAAACGACAAGGGATATGTTATCACTGAAAAGAACATACGTGAGGGTCTTGCGGATGCAAAATGGCCGGGAAGATTTGAAGTGATAAGAGAATCATCCCCTATGTTCATCATAGACGGAGCTCACAATGTTTCCGCTGCCAAAAGGCTGAGGGAAACTATAGACATCTGTTTTACCGAACGCCATATAACCTATATAATGGGAACGTTCAAAGACAAGGAATATTCAGAGATTGCCAGATACACCACAAAACGTGCAGATATGATCTACACTGTAAGCACGGAAGGAAAACGCGGTCTTGATGCAGAAAAGCTTGCAGAAGCTGTGAAACCTTACAACAGCAATGTAAAAGCCGTTTCATCAGTTAATGAAGCCGTATCAAAATGCTTTGAAGATAACTGTGACATCGTAATCGCCTTTGGTTCACTGTCATTCTTAAGAAAAGTCAAAGACTGCATAAACGGAGCAAACAATAAATGAACCTTAAATACCAGAGGATCTTAAAAAACAGATCCTATATCTCACTTATAAAAAATATTGAAAGCAAAGAAAGAAACAGATTTTTCTGCCGTCATGGAATGGAGCATCTTATTGCCGTGGCCAGAATAGCATATATTATATCCCTTGAGGAACAAAGCGGCATATCAAAAGATATCATCTACGCCGCATCCCTTCTCCACGATATCGGCAGATCCGAAGAATATGAGACCGGCCGTTCCCACAATGAAGCCGGTGCTGAAAAAGCGGAAGCGATTCTTAGAGAATGCGGTTATTTCGATGATGAGATAAAACAAATAACTGAAGCAATACGCACACACGGTCATGACGGTTATCCTGAAAAAGCCGCTCCGCTTGAAAGGCTTCTGTGCATGGCTGACAAGCTCTCACGAACATGTTTTAACTGTCCTGCCCATGAGGAATGCAACTGGGCTGCAGATAAGAAAAACGAAACTCTATTTTACTAAGGAAGTACTTACACTATGATTATCGGAAACAAAAAATTTGAAGGACACACTTACATAATGGGCATACTTAATGTGACTCCTGATTCATTCTCCGACGGTGGAAAATTCAACTCCGTTGACGCCGCCCTTAAGCACACAGAACAGATGATTGCAGAAGGTGCTGATATTGTCGACATAGGCGGTGAATCCACAAGGCCGGGTTATGTTCACATAACGCCTGAAGAAGAGATCGAAAGGGTCTGTCCGGTAATTGAAAAAATAAAAGCTAACTTTGATGTACCGATATCTATCGATACTTACCACTATCAGACCGCAGAAGCTTCCGTAAAATCAGGAGCACACCTGATCAATGACATCTGGGGATTCAGATATGACAACGGAGAAATGGCAGCAATCGCTGCAAAATACGGCGTTCAGGTATGTCTGATGCACAACAGAAAAGTTGCGGAATACAATGACTATTTAAACGATGTTGTAAGTGATCTGGCCGAAAGCATCAGCATTGCTGAAAAAGCCGGTGTTGAGAGAAAAAACATCCTCACTGATCCGGGAATCGGTTTTGCCAAGAGCTTTGAACAGAATCTTGAACTTACAAACCACCTTGAAGTCCTTGACAAACTGGGACTCCCGATACTTCTCGGAACATCCAGAAAGTCAATGATTGGTCTGGCGCTTGATCTCCCTTCTGATCAGAGAGTTGAAGGCACTCTTGTTACAACGGTAATTGCAGTTCAGAAAAACTGTCTGTTTGTTCGTGTTCATGATATAAAGGAAAACAAACGTGCTATTACAATGACAGAAAAGATCATGGGAAAGATTTAAACTATGGACATTATTAAAATAAAAAATCTCGAAGTATTCTCAAATCACGGTGTTCTCAAGGAAGAAAATGTGCTGGGTCAGAAGTTTCTGATCTCCGCTGACATTTATCTTGACACCAGGAAAGCCGGAACTACAGATGACATAAACGACTCCGTAAACTATTCTGAGATCTGCCATCTGGTCAAGAACATAATGGAGAAGAATACTTTCAAACTTATAGAGACCGCTGCAGAAAAGCTTGCTACGGCAATACTACTTGAATACGGCCTTATTAAAAAAATCGTTCTTGAAGTAAAAAAACCGTGGGCTCCTATTCTCCTTCCACTTGAATACGTAAGCGTAACAGTGGAAAGAAAATGGCATAAAGTATTTCTGTCACTGGGTTCAAATATGGGAGACAGAGAAAAGTATCTGAACGATGCGATTGAGTTCATTAAGGCTGATAATTCCTGCCGTAACGTTAAAGTTTCATCATTTATCGAAACTGAACCATACGGAAATACTGATCAGGACAGTTTCATAAACTGCTGCGTAAGTCTTGAAACTTTGTACTCACCTCATGAGCTTCATGAAGTTACTTCACAGGCTGAGCAGAATGCAGAAAGAAAAAGACTTGTTCACTGGGGTCCGAGAACTCTTGATGTAGATATCGTTTTATTCGATGATCTTGTAATGCACGACGAAACTCTCACCATTCCTCACATCGATATGGCAAACAGAGATTTCGTTCTGAAGCCTCTTTCTGAACTTGATCCGTATGCAATTAACCCTGCTCTCGGCAAAACAGCTGCAGCTATGCTTGCTGATCTCAAAAAGTCATGATCATTATTGCATGCGCAGATAAGGAATGGGGCATCGGACGTGACGGTGAACTGCTTTTTGATATTCCTGACGACATGGAATTTTTCAAAAATGCCACCAGAGGAAAAACGGTTGTCATGGGTCGTAAGACTTTTGAATCATTAAGAATAAAGCCACTCCCCGGAAGAAGAAATATCGTACTTACCAGAAGTGAAAGCTTTTCATATGACGGTACAGAAACAGCACACTCCTTAAACGAACTGTTTTCTATTATTGAAAACACACCGGGGAACGACGTTTTTGTTATCGGCGGCTCAAATGTATACAGACAGCTGCTGAAATACTGTGACACCGCATTTATAACAAAGGTGTTTTCATACGGAAAGGCCGACAGTTTCATTGCCGATTTTGATAAGCTTTCAGACTGGAAAGTAGAAATCAGTTCAGAAATAAAGAACTGTAACGGAAATGAATATCAGTTTGTAAAATACGTAAGGAATAAAGAAAAAGATATCAGATCATAGAAAACCCTGATTTTCATCACTGATTAGACAGAAAAGCTCCTGCTAAACATGAACTCTTGTTTAGCAGGAGCTTTTTA
>JBGUVZ010000583.1:0-5523 GCA_045220685.1 Oscillospiraceae bacterium
GAAATTATTAGCGTGCGCTTGACATAATAATTATATCTTTCGGTACTGGAATATTATACCTCAGCTAATTCAACCGCACAGCTCGAAATATTTTAAATACATGTCCACTTTTTAATTCTCATGCGACTGTTAAGTTGAAGTGCTTCAGAAATACCTTTCCCGGGGAGGGCAAAAAATGATAAGTGACAATGAAATAACTGAAGTTTTCCGTAGATCTGAAAACGAAGGCATACGGAAACTTATAGACAGTTACAGCAATTACATTTATACGATAATTACAGAAAAGCTCAGTGGACTTGCCTCAGAGAATGACAAGGAAGAGTGTGCCGCAGATATTATTTTCGAGACACTGAAAGTGTGCAAAGAACGGAATTTTGAAATTGATTCCTACAAGGCTGTTATTTCAGTAATAGCCAAACGCAAGGCAATTGATATGTTCAGGAAACTGCAGTATAAAAACGAACACAATGAATATCTCGATGAAATATCAAATGAACCGGCAGAGAAAGAAACACCGGAATCATCCGTCGTAACAAAACACGAAAGAGATTTCCTCTGGAACGAAGTGGTGAAACTCGGCAAACCGGATTCGGACATACTCATTTTTCAGTTCTTTTACAGAAAAACGGCTGCAGAAATCGCATCGATCCTTAAAACAACCGTAACTACAGTCAACAAGCGCAGTCAGCGTGCACGTAAAAAACTGAAAAAGATTCTTGAAGCAAAGGAGGCGTTCTGATATGAAAGACGAAGACAGAGTAACAGAGATCTTATCTTCAAAGGGAGATATGGAACCGGATACACTTGAAAAAATAGACGACAGCGTATCTGCATTCTCCGAAGAACAGAAGCAGCACATTTACGATCTTGTCATTCAGAAAAAGTCCCGGGCGAATACAGAAAATGAAGAACAAACCGGAAATGATGATGTATCAGAAAATGCTGGCGGAAGTAACGAATCCGAAAGCATCATAAACATCGTTCCGGCAAGGAGGCAGAACATTATGATAAGAATATTTGCAGCAGCAGCATGTATTTCCCTGGTATTCGGTTCAGTTATATTTATGAACGGAAAAATCGGTGACAAAGACAACGGTTTTGATGAAGTAAAGGACACTACTGTATGGGACACTTCGGCAGATCCTTTAGAAACAGCAGTAACTACAGTATCAGGTAACAGATTTGAAAGCGGCGAAGTTTCAACACTTCCGGTGACAGGTGTTGAAATAATCACCGAACCGGTATATGTAAGCGGAATAACAGAAACAGAAACAGGAACAGGAACGACTCCATCAGTTTCACAGACTGCCGCAGTCACAACAGCAATAACCGAAAACAAAACGAGTGAACAAATTTCTCTGACAACAGAAAAAATGATAGATGATTCTGATTTCTTTGAATTTCCGAACAGCGATATCGGAAGCGACTTGCTAAAAAACAGTCCCGTAAATTCGGAAAACTCAATGCTTGCAGACGCCGGATTAAATGAAGAACAGATAAATATATTCAACAACGCATTAGAGTTCCCTAAATTAGCTGATAACATCTACTACGATTATAAAACTCCTGTACTCTCAGACGATACAGGTACTTACCAGAAAACTCCGTACTACTATGAGAGCTATAATAATTATCTGAATTATCTCTTCTCAGCAAACTGCACATATAACGGAATAAAAGCTTCTGATTACTGGCGTGTCAAAAATATAGAAGCCCAGTTGTGGATATGCGGATTCTCACCATCTTTCATGCCAAAGACATGGGAATCTGTAAATATCACAGAATCAACCGGTACATCACTGAAATTTGATATTTATGCATACGACGACGGAAAAGACGGCGACTTTAACAGACATCAGGTGGACGAAATACTCCGTTACGAACTTGAAAACGGTCGTATAACCGAAGATGATATCAAAAACAGAAAAACCGAAGATATCATTATAAACAGCTTATGGCACAGCAATGAAAAAGATATAATCGAAAGCTGTGAGATAAATGACGACGGAACATATACAATGCATTACAAATTCCACGAAGAAATGGTAAAGGAACGTTACGATCGGTCGTACGAAGTGGTAAGAGAATCTGAAGGATGGAGATTCTCTGTATTTCAGAATCCACTTCATTTAGGTGGAGCTGCCGGAAAAAGCTAAGATTTAACTGACAAGCGAAAATTCTCAGAATTCTGACAATCTCAAATTTTTATACACAGAAAAGAATTAAAGATATGTGTACTGCATCAGTACCGGCGTGTCGCTGACATGCCGGTATTTTTTATTTTGCAAAAACGATTCAATAACAAACAGTCAGCTCGAATGCAACAGTTTGCATATTTTATTTCGTTTTTATTGAATTTTTATGATAGATATGCTATAATTATTCTATTAACAAAAGCACATTAGCTTTACGATATAAACGAAAGGAGTAAATTAATGTCCGACACAGCTAAAATACGTCACACTCTAGATTCTATTGCTAAATGTCTTGATTCACTTAAATGCAGTATTGATTCCATAAGTGAAGATATAAAGACTGACAGCATTGTTAATCCAGAGGTTATTTCGAGTACGATGAAAACGCTTCTCGAACTCAAGAATTCTCAGGATACACTCAAGAAAGATTATCCTGAGATATTTCCAGGCGAAAAATGTTCTGATTCACTTAATGAAGTTATATCAAACGTTGAAAGTTACGAAGCACAGCTCGAAGAAAAAAAGCTTCTTAGCAAAGCAAAATATATTATCATAAAATTCAAAAGTATCCGTTCCAAAGTTGAAGAATGTCAGAAATATCTTGATAAATATTCTGAACAGCTTACGGAACTGAATGATAAGGATTTAACGCTTGACGAATACACAAAAACTGTTGAACCGTATGAGGAATTTTACCGGATAGTCGATAACAGTTCACGCAATGAGAAAATCGCTTATACAATGATGAAAACTATTTTCTCGGACAGTCCAAAGCTATTACTCTTATTAATTCAGGAAAATTTGTATATTGATAAATCACTGCTGACAGATCTTGATGAATTTGTTGCTGCAAATTCAAGTGAACCGCTTCAGCTTTCGTTTGAATCAATGTCAAATACTAATGATTCAAAAGAAGAGGAAGAGACAACTCCAGTATATGAACAGCTGAGTTCAGATGACAATAACAATACAGTTGAACAACCTTCCGATAATACAAATGCTGACTATTGTTCAGATTCTGTCGAAAATACAGAAACCATCACAAATGATATTGAAAATCAGCAATCAGAAGAGGTCACTGAAGATCATTCTGTTCCGTCTGAAAGCGATGATCCTGACAACGAATCAGAAAAACAAAAAATTGAAGAATTCAATTCTTTTAACATCACGGTCAAGCCAAGAGAAGGTTATTCCAGTATAAGTGTTGAAGATAATGACGACGGAAAGAAACCAACACAAAAAGCCTTTAAGAAAGATATTGAAAAATACGGAAAAGCTAATGGTTTCATTCTTTACGCGTTCACCAAATACCATTATATCAGCGAATCAATTCTGAAAAAAGGGCATAAAGTTGCAAACGTTGATCTTGACTATAAACTGATGCTGGACTCATTATTTAATCTGGGATATATTCGAAAAGACACCATTGAAGGATTTGAACCGGTTTATTGCCTTACATCCAAGGCTATCAGCTGTCTTAAAGAAAAATCAAATGCCGACTGGTTTAAACAATTTAAACCAGTAGTTAAGAATCCATGGAATCTTGAAAATGCAAATGTTATGAATTCCGATAAAGAAAATAGCGCCAACATTATACTCACAAGAATTGGATACTCAGTTATTCAGGCTTTTTTTATGGATTTCTTCTCAAACGGAACTGTTAGCTGTACTGATTGTTTATCTGATTATCATTTTTCTGCTTTCTATAAATACGGAAAGCACAAAACTTCATTCTATTATCTCTCCTGTTTTCTTTCAGAAGAGGAAAATATCACTTCATTGATGAATACTCTTGATTCTCAGTTAAAAAAATATGATGAAAATGAAGTTGAATTTTCACTTCTTGTATCAGATGATCTTAATGAATGCACTTCACTTATGAACTATTTAAAATCATTAAATGATATATTTGCATCCACAAGATTCTATGGATACAGCGTTAATGAGAAAAAATACTATGATCTTTCATCCGGTGAAGAAAAGGCAGTTGAAAATATAGTAGAAACGGCTACAGAATTTCATAAAGCCAAGTATAAGTCTTCAGGAAAAACTGATAAAACAGAACCTGAAAATCCGGTATTGTCAAATGATTGTTCTGAAGAGCGAACTGATGAAGATGAGCATATATCAGAACCAGCTTCTATAGTTTCTGATGCAGAAGAAACTATAATAGCTCCTGAACCAGACATCACTGCTGCTGCGATAGATGAAAATGCTGCAGCCGAATCAATAGGCTCAATCGCTGATATAATAGAAGAAATCAATTCAGACACAAGTATTCCTTCTGAAACCCAAACTGCTGACTACAGCATGGTATATGATACTCAGGACATAACAGAAGAAGCTGTAATGAATAATGTCTATTCATTGATCAATGCCGGCAAAGCGTACTGTGCATCCGCATATCTTGGTGTTGTATCTCCTGAAGCTAAGTACAGTAACCTTAAAAACGAATTAGCATTTGCATTAAATACTCCGGATAAAAAAGGAATATATCTTTCAGATGTAGTGATGAATATCTTCGATGAAAACGAAAGCATCCCCGGCGCATTCTCTGATTGTCTGAAGGTTTGTGCTGAATTACGTGTCCTTTTTTACAACACAGCTCATCATGACTACGGCTGTAAACAGATGTACTCTGTGATGAAAAGTCTGGAACCAATAGAAAACAACACAGCTCTTGCTGACTTAGCATACAAGCTTGAAAATTTCAAATCTGTAAACAACATTGGAATTGATGCAGTTGCTGATTACAGGCTCAAGGAAAACATTACCCGCGACAAAATCATTGGCGATATCTCTAAAGAAGCAGCTAACCTGTACTACACATACATCACAACCCCTGTAAAAGAAAAATCACCTCTTCCTCGTTATCTTGACATGAAGAAAATGATTTTCAAAGAAAAAAACGCTCTGGCAGAATGTCTGAAAATCGTTGCAGATAACAGCTCTGAAGAAATTTATGTGGAATATGTTCGTGATTTCATAAATTCAAATTTCATTGATGAAAACATAGAGATCAAAGCAGAGAATTTCAAAAAACAGGCTATCAGCGATTATATTGATTATTTCTGGATCGAAGCAGGTAAAATTCAGCGTGACAAACAGCAGTCCTCAAAACTGACCAGTGAACTCAGAAACAACATCATTAAGAGCGTAACAAAAATAGTATCTGTTATATGCAACTGGTATTACAATATTCACCTCTCAGTTAATACTCCGGCTGCAAAAGGATATGACAAGGAAAAGAACGTGATCAAGACCGCTATAACAGACGCCATTGTATGTATTGACAAGAAAATTTCTGAGTACAGTAACAATGCTGAAT
>JBGUVZ010000584.1:0-4217 GCA_045220685.1 Oscillospiraceae bacterium
CTTGATTTATTCGCGCACCGGTGGTATAATTAAATAATGAGTATATTGGAGATGTATTGTTATTTGACGGGAACGGTCAGGCGGCGGTACTCTCTTCCCAAATAAATGAACAGAGGTGAACAAAAGCATGATAAGAAGCATGACAGGCTTCGGACGTGAAAGAATGGTGCTCGGCGGCAGAGACATTCTTGTGGAGATAAGATCGGTAAACAACAGATACAACGAACTCAGCATCAGACTTTCCAGAGCTTACCTGTACCTTGAGGAACCGTTAAAAAAACTTGTTCAGGAATACATTTCACGAGGCAAGGCGGAAGTTTCAGTTACCATAACCAACATTTCAGCTCCTGATACCTCTATTGCAGTGAACACATCCATTGCGAAGGGATATGTGGATGCGCTCCGCAAAGCCAACGACGAGCTCGGTCTTATGGATGACCTTTCACTTTCAAGGATCACTCATTTCCAGGACATTTTCACTGTTGTCAAAGCTGCAGACGATGAAGACCAGATGTGGAACGACGTAAAGACCGTTGCTGAGGCTGCACTGAAAAAGTTCGTTTCAATGCGTGAAAACGAAGGTGCAAGAATGAAGGAAGATGTTCTCGGAAGACTTGCTGCCATTGAACAGATGGTTGGCGTCATCGAGGAAAAGGCACCTGAAACGGTCGCTGCTTACCGTGAAAAGCTTTTTGCAAAGATCTCGGAAGTACTTGCAGACAAAGCTGTGGATGAACAGAGAATTCTTACTGAGGCGGCTATCTACGCAGAAAAGATCGCAGTTGACGAGGAAACAGTAAGACTCAGAAGCCACATCGAAGAATTCCGCACTATCCTTGAAAAAGAGGATATTGTGGGAAGAAAGCTCGATTTCCTTGTTCAGGAAATGAACAGAGAGGCAAACACCACAGGTTCAAAGGCTCAGAACATAGACATTACAAAGACTGTTATCGGCATCAAGTCTGAAATAGAAAAGATCCGTGAACAGATCCAGAACATAGAGTAGGTCTTCGTTATGAAACTGATAAATGTCGGTTACGGAAACATGATCTCATCGGACCGTCTTGTTGCTATCGTAAGTCCTGAATCAGCTCCGGTAAAAAGGATGATACAGGATTCACGCGACAGCGGCATACTGATCGATGCGACCTGCGGACGAAGGACCCGTGCTGTTCTTGTCATGGACAGCGGTCACATAATACTTTCGGCGGTACAGCCGGAAACTATGGCGCTCAGATGCAGCGGCGAGAAAGGAAATGAAAATGAAGGATAAGGGTATTCTTATCGTTGTTTCTGCTCCGTCCGGATGCGGAAAGGGAACAATACTTGCAGAGGTATTAAAGGACGAAAAATTCTTTTACTCCGTTTCAGCAACTACCAGATCACCGAGACCGGGTGAGACTGACGGAGTGAATTATCATTTTCTGAAAAAGGAACAGTTCGAGGAGCTCATCGCTTCCGGCGGCATGCTCGAATATGCGCAGTACTGCGACAATTACTACGGCACGCCAAGGGACAAGGTGATGGAGAAACTGAATGAAGGAAAGCATGTTATCCTCGAGATCGAGGTGCAGGGTGCAATGCAGATCAGGGAAAAATGTCCTGATGCAGTCTTCATCTTCATCGCTCCGCCTTCAGTGGGGGAACTGAGAAACAGACTTGCAGGCCGCGGAACAGAGACTGCAGAGGTAATCGAAAAGAGAGTTTCCGAGGCTGCTCATGAAATAAGCTTTGCCGGGAAGTACGATTATGTTATCGTAAATGACAAACTTGAAGAAGCAATAGAAGATTTCAGAACGGTAGTACGTGCTGAAGAACTTAAATCAGTAAACCAGAAAAATATTATAGACGAGGTGCTTAAAAATGCTTAGACCAGCTATTACACAGATCATCACAAAGAACGAAAGCCACTATTCTCTGGTTATCGGAGTTGCAAAGAGAGCAAGACAGATTGCTGACGAGCTCTACGAAAAGGGCGAGATCCTCAAGGAAAAGCCAGTTAAGACTGCCGTTGAAGAATTTGCAAGCGGCAAGTACAGATTAGTTGAATATCAGGAACCGGATTCAGAAAAAGATAAATTCTGATGCAGACCGTTCCTGCGGTGCGAACGGCAAGAATTGCTGTTTACAATATTGCATATACAGCTGACAGGCCGTTCTCATATCTTATCCCTGAGGATATGTATGAGGCGGCTGTCTGCGGAGTAAGGGTAATTGTTCCTTTCGGCAGAGGCGGCAGAAAGCGCGTCGGACTTATTCTGAGCGTTGCCGATGAAGTACCGTCCATGAAACTCAAATCCGTTGTTTCGGTCGTTGACCGTGAACCGGTTGTGAGTCCCGAGATGATGCGCATGATCCTCTGGCTCAAGGAAAATACTTTCTGTACATTCTACGAAGCTCTGCGAACTATTATTCCGTCGGGTATGAACATCAGCATAAACGAAAAGTATGAACTTTGTGAAAATGCTGATCTGACTGATCTTACGGATGAGGAAAGAAACCTTGCAGGTTTTCTGATGAACGCAGCTTCGGAACGTGAGTTCGATGAACTGCTTGAAAGTTCATCGGGAAGCGGCAAAAGAGAAGTCATCGAGTCACTTGTGGACAAGGGTGTTATAAGGCGCGTAAGTGAAACGAGTCAGCGCGTAAAGGACAAGACCATGCGCATGATAAAGCTTTCCGAATCTTACGTGAATGAACCGGCCATGTTCCGGCTCACACCCAAGCAGAAACAGGTCATAAAACTTCTCGAAGAGAATGGTTCGGCTTCTGTAAAGGAAGTCTGCTACATATGCAGCGTTACAGATGCAGTCATAAAGAATCTTATAAAAAATGGTGCCTGTGAGGAATTCAGTGTTCCCGACTACAGGCTTCCGGGCGAGGAAAAATACGAACCGGATGCGCTCGGCAAAATAGTTCTTTCCGAAGCACAGAACAGAGTGTTTTCAAGAGTTTCCGAAGTTATAAGCGAGGGAAGACCTCACTGTTTCCTTCTTCACGGCGTTACCGGAAGCGGAAAAACATCGGTATTCATAAAACTTATTGAAAAAACGCTTTCCGAGGGAAAGACTGCAATGCTCCTTATTCCGGAGATTTCGCTGACACCGCAGATAGTTGAAAACTTCTGCAGGCTTTTCGGCGGAACTGTTTCGGTCATCCACAGCAATCTTTCACTGGGACAGCGCCTTGAGGAATACAGGCGTATCGAAGCAGGCCTTTCAAAAATAGTTGTAGGTACAAGAAGTGCTGTGTTTGCGCCTCTTGAAAATATCGGGCTCATTATCATGGACGAGGAAGGCGAACGTTCCTACAAGTCAGACAGTGCGCCGAGATACACCACATCAGCTGTTGCGAAGGAACGCTGCCGCACACACGGCGCAGTACTTCTGCTTGGATCGGCCACACCGTCGGTCGAAAGCTATTACTACGCCAGCAAGGGCGTTTACGAACTTCTCGAACTTACCGAGAGATTCAACAAGTCTGATCTTCCTCATGTTGAAATAGTCGACATGAACGCGGAAAGGGCGAACGGAAACACCAGTGAGTTTTCCGAAGTTCTTGTGCATGAGATAAGGCACAACCTTGAAGCAGGAGAACAGACCATACTTCTTCTCAACAGAAGAGGATATCACACAGTGATTTCGTGTGCAGGATGCAGCAGCCCGGTCTACTGTCCGAACTGCAGTATTCCTTACACTTACCATAAAGCCAACGATTCGCTTGTCTGTCACTACTGCGGCAGCATAGCGGAGCTTCCGGAAAAATGTCCGGGATGCGGCGGAACAGTATTCAAACAGATGGGTTTCGGCACTCAGAAGATGGAAGAACAGCTTGAAGCGCTTTTCCCTGATGCACGTATACTCAGAATGGACGCAGACACGACGTTTTCACGTTATGCCTACGAAAAGAACTTTAAGGATTTTGCGGATAAGAAGTACGACATCATGGTCGGCACCCAGATGATAGGCAAGGGACTTGATTTCCCGGATGTAACTCTGGTAGGTATAGTCACTGCTGATAAGTCTCTGTTTTCAGGTGACTTCAGAAGTTACGAAAGAACATTCTCCCTTATAACGCAGGTCGCAGGACGAAGCGGACGCGGCGGAAAGAAGGGAAGAGCCTATCTTCAGACATTCATGCCGGATCATTACGTGCTGAATCTTGCTGCCGCACAGAATTACGCCGGATTTTACAAGGAAGAGATAGCTCTCAGAAAA
>JBGUVZ010000585.1:0-2820 GCA_045220685.1 Oscillospiraceae bacterium
CCGATACTGTGTCTCTGTTCATATCTTCATTGGCAAATATCACTGCGATGACGATAACAATATCCATCAGAAGCTGAATCGTTTTACGAAAAAGCAGTTGTCTGACGGTCAGCTCTTTTTTTGAATACATTATCATTGTTGGGATAACCGTAAGAGCCCCTAACAGAAGCGGTGACAAGAAAGCTTCATAACCAAACCTCTGTTCAGGACGGAACATTATACCAGTTGCAAATACAGCGATATTTATAAGCGTGACAGCGATAAAATAACTGCCTGCCATTTCTCTGAAACGTTCTTTCATCGTCATCACCTCTTCAGCCTTTCTTTTATTTCCGGAACATATTTACGCGAGATGATAACTTCCTCGCCGTTTGTCAGTTTGCATCGGAACCGTCCGTTCAGCGCAGGACTTATCGAAACTATTTTCATAAGATTTATAACGACTGCTTTGGATATTCTCGCAAAATGCCGTGAAACAAGAAGTTCTTCAAATTCATACAGCTTTTTGCGTGACTCATAGCATTCCTTTTCAAGATAGATAAATGTCCTTTCATCTACCGATTCTATGTAGAAAATATCAACGACCGGAATCTGATACTGACGTTCATCCTTCATCCCCTGGACTGACCCCTGACGCGATTTTATAAACGAAACTATCTCGCCTATATTCCCGTCCTGTTTGTGGCAGCCAATCTCGATATATTCTTCTTTATCCTCTCCGATATTAACTATCCTTACATCCATAATTATCTCAATAATACTCCTGTACGCTGAATTCGCCCTGTCCTTTCAGATGGCAGTTAAAAAATTCAAGTATAAGTCTGTTCAATCTATCTGTACACTGCTCCGGATCAATATCTTCCGTTCCAAGCATTTTTGCAAAGAAAGGTGAGATAAGCGGCAGATCCGTATAATTCATATGTCCCGCTCCAACAAAACAGGTATTGTAAGCATTTTCAGCATTGTCAAGAACGATGTTGTTCGCATAAACATAGCCAGTCTTTCTTAGTTCAATGCATTCTCTGTGACTTTCCTCGTTGTCAATGACCAGCAGCGGTTTTCTGTATGGTTCTTCATTTATCACGTATCTGCCGTCAGCAAAATCAGTCTGTTCACCGAGCATTGTACCGTCGATGTCGATGACAGCAGATACATCATCACGTCTTCCAACTGTAACTGCAGTTGCACCGCCCAGCGAATGGCCCATCAGACCGATTTTTCCGGTATCGATAAGTCTTGCCGCTGTTTCAAACTGTGCCTTGTCACCTTCAGTAAATGTCCAGACGGAAAAGTCATGTTCATCAGCCGCTGCTTTTAAAATATCAAGAGCAAATTCCATATCTGCTGTACGAAGATCTATCCATTCACGCTCGATATCAAAAACTTCCTCACGTTCCGTATCTTCGTTGTTGCTGTTACTGATATTCATTACATCATGCAGAAACTTACTGTCTGCAGTAATAAGTTTGCCGGAAGTATCATGCGTGAACAGTGAATGATACGGATGCTCGATACTTACAACCACATATCCGTTACTTGCAAGTTCCTGATACGCGGACATATTACTCTGATACCATCCGAATGCACCGTGACTGAAAATCACAAGCGGAAGTGTGTGGTCTTTTATATTTTCAAAGCCGTCCGGATAAAAGATATGGACAGGAACTTCACGGTAAGAACCATCCTGCTCAAACTCTTCCTTTCTTGAAGTATCTGTCAGGATAGCCGCGCAAGTTAAAGGTTTGTACTGCCCTGTCAGCGGACGACCTTTATATTTTCTGAAAAGCAACGCCGGAACCAGTGCAATGAGAATAATCAGCACACTGACTATAATTATGATCTTCCCGAATTTGTGTTTTTTCTTTTTTATTGTCATATCAGCACGACCTTTCATATTTGTTTCTGATAACATAATACAATAAGGTCGGTGTGTCTTACAAGCAAATTACGGTGAGATGCACAAATGCGAGGTAAGATGCAAAATTGATGATTATAATTGTGCCGAAGGCAACACCATTTAGAACGAAAGTGGGCTGACAGTGGCGGAGTGCTATACTGAGAATGGTGTAAATCCTTTCAGTCTTCTTTGTAGTTGATAATAAATTTACTGATATCTCTCTCTTCAAATGCATTTGGATCAAGCTTGAACTCTCTGTTTGGCAGCGTTATATTTTTTAGGTTTTCACAATAACCAAATGCATAGTCTCCGAACACCTTCAAGCCCTTACCAAAGGTCAGACTTGTAAGAGCAGGGCAATGCTCAAATGCGCTTTCACCTATCTCAGTTAAGCTGTCAGGCAGGGTTATGCTTTTAAGGCTTATACAACCATTAAATGCAAACTTTCCTATAGAAGTTAAGCTGTTTCCGAAAGTTATGCTTTCGAGTTTTTCATCTAAAGAAAAAGCAAAATCTCCGATTGAAGTAACACTGTTTCCCATTGTTACGCTTTTAAGACTTCTGCAATCATGAAATGCACGGTCTCCGATTGAAATAACGCTTTTTCCGATAGTTAAGTATTCAAGCTTTCGACACTGCTCAAATGCATAGTTTCCTATTAAGATCACACTGTCGGGGATAGTTATACTTGTGATCAGGTCGCAGTTTGCAAATGCATCGTCATCAATCTCAGTCACGGTGTCAGGTATCGTTATGCTTTTAACCCGGCACCCATTACTATCGAATGCCTTATAACCGATTTTTGTCACACCATATGGAATAACGATATCAAGGTCCCAGTCCTTGAAGTATTCTATATCTAATTTTTTCAGCACACCGTTTTCTATTTCAAGTTTCAATTAAAATACGCCTCCGTTATATGT
>JBGUVZ010000586.1:0-6805 GCA_045220685.1 Oscillospiraceae bacterium
AACTGAATAAGCTTACAGGTTTTAATCTTGCACTTGCCAATTCGTTTATCCTTGTTTTTGATATTGTAATGCTTCTGCTTTCAGCAAGACTTTACTGTAAAGGAATTACGGACTTTTCGGGGTTTATTATTCCGCTTATCGCTCTGATGTCAAGCTTTGGTCCGGTAACTGCACTTGCAAATCTTGGTACAACACTGCAGAGTACAGTTGCTTCCGGCGGCAGAGTTCTTGATATTATAGAGGAGACACCTGAAACAGAAGAGATCACAGGCAGGAAAGATATTTCGTTCAGCGGTGCTGACTGCGAAAATGTCACATTTAGCTACGTCGGCGATACAGTTCTCCGTGACTTCTCAGTTAAGTTCCCTGAAAATAAGATTGTAGGTGTCTTCGGTAAGTCAGGCAGCGGAAAATCTACTTTGCTTAAGCTTTTAATGCGCTTCTGGAAAACATCTGACGGTACCGTGAATATTTCATGTACTAATATAGAAGATATCAATACTGCAACTCTTCGTGATATGGAGAGTTATATGACTCAGGATACGCAGATTTTTAAAGACAGCATCATTAATAATGTCCGTATCGGTCGTCTGGACGCTTCGGATGATGAAGTCATTGAAGCATGTAAAAAAGCTTCTGTACATGATTTTATTATGACGCTTCCGAAGCAATATGAAACACTGGTCGGAGAACTCGGTGAAACACTTTCAGGCGGTGAACGTCAGAGAATCGGACTTGCAAGAGCATTCCTTCATGATGCTCCGTTTATGCTGCTTGATGAGCCGACAAGTAATCTTGACAGTCTTAATGAAGCAGTGATACTAAGATCGCTGAAAAAGGAATCCAAAGGAAAGACAGTCGTACTTGTATCTCACAGAGAGTCAACAATGCGCATAGCAGATGAAAGCTATTCAGTAGAAAACGGCAGACTATGCTGACAACAAAGGAAGTGCAGATATGAAATTTGATGAAAATGATAGAGTGGTTAAAGCGCCGGATGCGCTGGGCAATCCGCTTTATCAAATTACAAAAGCCTTAGTAAAGGCTGCGAATATTAGGAACAGTCTTACTGGGACAAAAGAAGAAGTTCTGGCAAAAGCGGCAAAAATGAATGCGAAAAGCCGCAGCTTTGTCATGCCTGAGGATGGCAAAGCTCATTACACCGATCATTTGATACAGGAAAGGTATCACTGCCTTGAGATTGACATTGATACAGCACGACGAAAGAATGCTGTACTTTTCGTGTTCGGCGGAGGAATGATACTTGGTTCAGACAAGGGTGATGTTGGACTTTCGAGAAAGATCGCAGAAACTGTAAATGCTGACGTGTGGTTTCCGTATTATCCTCTTTGCCATGAGCACGATATGCTTGAAAATGTTCAGATGATATATGAGTGCTACACGAAAATGCTCTCGTTCTACAAACCGGAAAATATCGTATTTCTCGGTTTTTCATCAGGCGGAGCACTGATACTTAACCTTATTACCTATATCAATGAACTGAACGATAATGGCAGCAGTATTCCTATGCCTGGAATGATGGTACCTGTATCTCCGGGTAGTGTTCCGGTTACTAAAGCTGAAAAAGCTGCGATAAAAAAACTGGACGAAAAGGACATCATGATACCGGCTGAATATATGACTACTGCACGTGAGATCATGTGTCATGGTAAAGATATTCCGGAAAAATACCTTGCGACAGCTCACGGAGATTTCCGTAATGCTCCGTTTACTCATTTTTATTATGGCAGTGCAGAAACCTTGTTTGCATTTGCACCGAGTTATGCTGAAAGCTACCGAAAAGCAGGTGCAAAATGTGTTATTCATGTAGGAAAAGATATGCATCACTGTTATGCACTTCAGTATTTCATTCCAGGCTGCAAGCCTGCGTTTGATGAAATTATGAGACTTATAAGAAAATATTTCACCAGGGAGAAAAGAAAATAATATTACGTACAGATCAGGTTTAAGTGTGATTAAACAAGAAAGGTGAGAACTTATGAAGGTTTCTATTATCGTCATAGAAATGATTGTTTTTGCAGTATTGTTTACTATCCTGTGTTTCAAAACAACTGGCGGAAGCAACACGACGCAGGTTGAAAACTATCCGCCTGATATTCAGGAAGAATACTTCAAAACTCATGAACGGATACCAACTGCACCGCTTTCAAAGAGAGTGATCATCACAAAATCGATTGCACTGACTGGCTTTGCTGTTATCCTTGCTATTATGGCACTGCTTGCCGGAGCCGTAACTTTTAAACAAGGTTTTCTGTTTGCTTTTGGAATGATGGCATGGATCGGAGCATTTGATACATTTTTTATTGACTGGGTGCTTTTCGCAAATATGAAGCGTTTCCGCCTCGAAGGTACAGAGCATATGGACAAGGAATATCATCAGAAATGGTTTCATCTGAAAGGAATGATTTTTCCAGGATTAGTATTTGCTCTTATACCGTCTGCAGTTGTTGGTTTGCTTGTGAACTTGATAAGGTGATTAATAATAATACAGAAATAACCTTTTACATAACATGATTGAAAGAAAGGAATAAAGATGGCTGTTACTCTATTGCTGACATTATGTAATATTATTCTTTTGTGTCTTATGATACTGGCAGCAACTGTATTCATGCCGTATCGCGGACTTGCAAAGAACTTTCCGGAAGATGTGCAGGAAGCATTTGAGCCACGACTTGATGAAATAGACAGACTTCCGAAAGCGCCGAGGATATTCGGCAGTATCTTAATAATTATTATGTGTCTGCTGTTTGTCGGGGTCTTTATTTTAGCCGGGATAGATGGTATGCGAAATGAGTACACATACGGTCAGTTCCTTTTGCGATTTCTGATCATTGCTTTCGGAACAAAAGCTTTTGATATAATAGGTCTGGACTATATATTGCTGACTAAAACAAATTTCTTTCCTCATTTCTTTCCGGAAACCAAAGGCTGCGCCGGATGGCAGCAATTCGGATATAACCGAAAGCAGCATCTTAAACAAAGTATTATTATGCTTATATGCTGTGTAGCAATGGCGTTTGTATTCATAAAAATATAGGAGGCTGCTATGAATTTGTCAAGAACAATCCTGGACGGTATAGTCCTGAGTATCTTGTTTAATGCTGTAGTTGGGATGTTTTTCTTTGTTGTACCACAGGCTTATGCAATGATGTTTCCAAAGAGTATTAAAGAATCTGCAAAACCGTATGTCACAAGAAAAGAACTTCGTGTCATGCACCTTGTTCTTTATCCGCTGTATCTGCTGATGTTTCTGTATATGGCGATTAGTGCTCATCTTGCAGGCGTAAGCGGTTTTTGGAATCTTTTCTGGACCGGGTATATTGAAATGACCTTTGTCAGCATAAGTGATTTTGTTGTGCTGGATGTTCTCGGACGTATTTACGTACAGGATAAGGGATTGATAAAGGGAGTAGATAAAGATCATCCAGGCTGGAAATGGTCGGAGTGGGGGAAGCTTGCTGTACCTGAACACGGTATTTTCTGGACATTTATGTTCTGTCCGCTAACCGGTTTGATCGTTGCCGGAATAGCCGCTTTGCTCTAAAAAAGAGGGATCTATATGATATTTCTTCAATTAAGCTTATATTGTCTGCTGTTCACGGCAATGGTCAGATATTCCGTTAAAGGCGGTGCAATCAACGGACTTTACTTCTATCCTAAAGCCGTACAGGAAAGGGCATTTGAGATTGGTCTGACCGACAGAGATACGGTAAAGAATAAGCGCAAACGCTTTATGACCGCTTTTTATATAGTTATGCTGACAGCACAAGTGCTTATCATTGCCGTGTGGAATAGAGTCAGTGATTTCAAAACCGCTTATTTGCAGGCGCTTCTATTTCTAGAAGTCATGAACATCTTTGATGGTATCGTCATAGACAAGCTATGGGTAGGTCACAGCAAATTCTGGATTTTGAAAGGCACAGAAGATATTCCTTTCGTGCAGACTTGGCTGCAGGTGCTGAAAAAGCGTTCTTTCCTTGCTCTGATATGGGTAGTTGGCGCATTGATCGTTGCTGGACTTGTGGTGTTGATTGCAAATTTAATACAGTAAAGGAAAGTGATTGCTTTATGAGATATTCTTTCAAGACACGGGTGATGAGTAATATGTTTCACAGTGCTTGTAAAAAACAATGCCATAAGCGGGGTATATCAAATGCGGCTATTGCAAAAATAATGCCGGAACACAAGGAAATCGTTCTCCATGCAAAGGACATGAATGATAACAGATTGTATTCGTCATATGTCATGGGTATATATTTTATCGCCATGAACAGGTGTACCGGCTTGTCGGCGGAAGAAAATTATAATATACTTTCTACTGCTCTTTCTGAAAGTTTAATTTTCAGAAAAGGACTTGGTACTGCTGAAAAATATCTGGATGAAAAGAATATTCCGAGGCGGTTAAAGTGGTCGGAAGAAAGTCATAAAAGGAAAAATGAAAATAACTGGGTGGTTGATATTTTAACCAAATGTGAAGAATTTGATTTAGGATATAACTACACTGAATGCGGTATCTGTAAAATATGCCGTGATGAAGGCTGTTTTGAACTGGCAAAATACCTTTGCAGACTTGATTTTATGATTGCAGATTTGATGAATGTGAAGCTGGTTCGGACAAAGACACTTGCAAACGGCGATGATTTGTGCGATTTCAGATACAGTTTGAAATGAGGAAAAATGAATGAAAACATTTAATGACATCGGAATTGACAACAATCTCGACTGGAAGCGCATCCGGAAGCTATTTATTATTGGATTGCTTGGCGGCTGTATGACCTTTGCTGGTGACTGGATTCTTGGATATGGAGTGTACGATGAAAGTCTGACAGGACTGGAGATGAAACTGTCGCAGTATCTTGTCTTATCGGATACTCAGCTTTTCTGGTCGGCTTTTCTAGGTTTGATTGGTATTTCACTGGAAGGACTATGCTATTTCGGTATCTACAGACTGATTGCTGCCGGAAGTGAAAAACACGCTCATGTATTCAGAAGCGGTGTATTCGGATATATGTTATTTGCGGCCTGCGGAGTTCATGTTCCGTGTCTTTCGACAGTTTTTTTCTATAACCATATGATGCAGGAAAGTCATGATGTCGCATATTCTCTTACTGTTAAATTCGCGTCGTTCTTTCTGTTGCCTGCTACGATATTGTTCCTGATATTCTTCTTTGTCATGAGCACTGCACAGATCAGTGCTTTTGCAAAAGGATTTACACCATATCCGAAATGGTGCTGGATATTCTCAATGGCAGTTGGTATGGCTGTTACGATGTTGTTGAAATTCTCAGGTAATCACGCTGTTGTAAACGGGCTGACCGCTGCGTGGATCAGTATCGGTAACATCTGGATGTTTGGTGGCTTGCTGGTGACAATGAGGCTTGCTCAGAAGAAAAAAGATAAAGGTTAAAGTAAGAAAATCAAAAAATAAAATAAAAAGGAGTATAAACTATGAGTGCAAATTATAAGAACTGGGTGCCAAACGGTATGATAAAGGGATTGACTGCAGGAACAGCGGTTTTAGGTGCTGGAACTGCTGCGCTGCTCTGTACTAAAATGAATCCTACGCTTAAGACGGTTCTTGCCGGTACAGCTGGAGCGGGTACACTTGTATTTGGAGCTATGACGGCCTGGAGTGTTTATGCTCACGATAAATTCTCCTATGACGGCAAGCGTCAGCTTTCCAGAGAAATAGTAGAGGGTACTGCGAAATATTTCACACTTCCTGAAGGCGGTATCGGACTTGATGTTGGCTGCGGAAGCGGTGCGCTGACTATTGCTTGTGCAAAGCGGAATCCTCAGGGAAGAATGATCGGTATCGACAGATGGGGCAAGGAATACGCTTCATTCAGCCAGAAACTTTGTGAAGAAAATTCCGCATCAGAGGGAGTTACGAATACAGAGTTTCATCAGGGTGATGCCTGCAAACTGGATTATCCTGATGAATATTTTGATGCTGTCACAAGCAATTATGTATATCATAACATCACTGGTGTCAACAAGCAGTCACTTTTACGTGAAACTTTGCGTGTTCTTAAAAAAGGCGGAACCTTCGCTATCCATGATATTATGTCAGAGTCCCGTTATGGAAATATGAAACAGTTTGTAGATGAACTGTATGACGAAGGCTATGAAGCTGTCGAGCTGATAGATACAACAAACGGTATGTTTATGACAAAGGGAGAAGCTAAAATACTCGGATTAAGCGGTTCATCGCTGCTTGTCGGAAAGAAGTGAGAATAAATGAAAAAGGTAACTTCATTATCTAAAGAAAAAATAGATGAAATATCCGAACTTATCGGTGCATCATTCTGGGATTATCCTTATGAACCCGGAGAAGGAGGATTGAAGCCGTTTTTCAGTTCCAAACATGCAATGTCAGAATATATGAAGTCTTTTGTCATTGCCGGGATGGAGAGCGGAACACTTTACAGCACAGATAACGGTGAGGGATATATTCTTATAACCGACACAAAAGGAAATCACCCGAATTTCCGCAGCATCCTTAAAATGACAAAACAAATGAAAAGTGCGCTTGGCGGCTGGGGTAAGCTGTTTTCATTTCTGAAGCAGGCTAACCTTGGCTGTGACAAGAAACCGCTTGAGATTCAGATGAAAAAGCAGAAAAAACCTTATGTCAAGGTTGAAATGCTTATCGTAACTGAAAAATTTCAGGGACAGGGGTATATGCGAAAGCTGATGGAATTTGCCTATAAAATGGCGGACAAAAACGGCTGCCCTTGCATACTCGATACTGATGCCAAAGGCAAATGCGAACGCTATATTC
>JBGUVZ010000587.1:0-4091 GCA_045220685.1 Oscillospiraceae bacterium
TGGTTCTCCACTTCCGGAATTCATAACCGATGATGAGCATAGTTTCTTTATCACGAGGTTGTTTATCCGTGAAGATTTTTATGATGAGAGTGATAACTTTAACGTCACAAATGACATAGTAAAAATCGAAAATGTCGTAGAAGAATATGGAAATGTCGTAGAAGAATATGGCGATACTGAAGGCAAATCATGTCGAGAAAATGGCACAAATACGGCTTCTATTGCTGATAAATCTAATAGTAAAAGTTATGAATTAAAAATATCAGATACCTCAAATGTCATAGTAAAACCTGGAAATGTCGTGGTAAAACATGGCGGTTTTGATGATGAGCACAAAGGTGAAAAAGCTTTAATGTTTATTAATTCGTATGATGAAAGAAAAAAAGATACAGCCAGAACAATTGTACTGGAAATAATTAAAAACGAAAATCAAACACTTAGTCAGTTGGCCAAAAACGTTGGGCTCTCATCAAGAACAGTTACAAGGTATGTAAAAGAATTTCAGGATGCCGGAGTTTTATTACGCGAAGGAAGCGATAAATCTGGTAAGTGGATTCTGAAATAATCAATATAATTTTTAATACAGAAATAAGAATCAGGAGAACCTTATGGTCACTCCTGATTTTTTATTAATGAAATCACACTGGCTATCTCTCCTCAACCGTGCTATAATTATATTAACAAATCACATTTTATAATTCAAAACATGAGAAATCCGCAATTTTTCTATATTCACATGAATTATTAAAAGTACGATAATTATAATTTTGAATGCGATTATTATATCATTCCGTATTCGTCTGTTATATAATTAATGAAAGGAAAAACCTATGGACAGAAATGAGGATTATTCTGAGAATGTGAATTATACTTCACGAGATATTCCGGTGCTGACTTCGGATGAACATTTATCTGAACTTGCTACGTTCCGGGAACTGATGCACTGGCATCCGGATTATGAATTCCTGCTTGTTAAGGATGGTATCCTTGATTTTTATGTTAACGGTGAGATACTGCATATCAAACCGGGTCAGGGTCTGTTCGTTAATTCTGAGCGGATGCATTACGGTTATTCGGAAGAGAAAAAGGAAGTTCTGTTTGACCTTGTTATCATTTCTCCGGAGATGATACGAAATCCTTTTAATACTGAAGTTCTTGATGCACTAAGCAGTGCAGAAAATGCTGATTATCTATTGTTTCACAGTAATATGATGATATGGCCGATGCTGAAACGTATTATGCTTATCGATAATAAACATGAGACTGATTACCAGCTTGAAATTCAGTCTGAAACATGCCTTCTGGTAAAGGAACTGAGTTCTCTCTGTTCCGGCAGCAGCTTGCATGTTTCGGATGATCTTCTCACAGTCAGAAAAATGATAAGTTTTATTCATGAACATTTTTCTGAAAAAATATCCGTTGCTGATATTGCTTTATCCGCACTTGTAAACAGAAATCAGTGTTTCAGACTTTTTCAGAATACCATGCATATTTCCCCGCAGCAGTACCTTGAACAGTATCGTATAAGCAGAAGTATAGAAATGATGTATGTTAAGGGTAATATGTCAGAGATAGCCCAGTCATGCGGATTCTGTTCCCAGAGCTATTATACAAAAATATTCAAGGAGTATTACAGGATGACTCCGATGCAGTTTAAAAAGAAAATGGAGGTAAGTGAAAATGAGCGAAAAGGATAGGATGCATACCGGTGAGTTATATCTGCCGGATGATAAGGATATAGTTTAGTATCAGACAAAGTGCCTGGACCGTCTGTACGATTTTAACCATACACGTCCTACGGAAAGCGAAAAACGTAAGGCACTGCTTAAGGAAATGTTTGCGGAAATAGGCGAAGGATGTTATCTTGAACCGCCGTTCCATTCCAATTTCGGCGGTGCGCACTGTCATTTCGGGAAATATGTATATGCTAATTTTGGTCTGACTCTTGTTGATGATACGCATATATATGTCGGAGACTATACACTTTTCGGACCTCATGTTACAGTAGCTACAGCCGGACATCCTATTGATCCTGTGCTTCGTGAGAATATGTATCAGTACAACATGCCGGTACATATCGGAAGAAACTGCTGGATAGGTGCTGGATGCCTTATTTTGCCTGGCGTTACTATCGGAGATAATGTCGTGATTGGCGCCGGAAGTGTTGTTACAAAGGATATTCCTTCAGGAGTGCTTGCGTTCGGAAGTCCGTGCAGAGTACAGCGTGAAATAGGTGAACATGACAGGGAATACTATTTCAGGGACAGAAAGATACCTGAAGAATATCTTGAAAAATACGGACTAAAATAAATCTTTAAAACTGATTAAGTCAGAGATCCGGCTTTGCCTGGTACCGGCATTGCTGATTAATGAATAGTTCTGCGTTGTTTTTTTAAGAAACAGGAGGAGTATGTTTTGAAAAAACTAATATCCATTGCAGCAGCTGCTGTGTTCGCAGCTTCAATGCTTTCAGTTTATCCGCCGGTGACGGCAGGTGCTGTGACAAATGAAGAGATCATTGAATCACAGCTGACTATGCCGGTCATATCCATTGACACGCTCGGTAGCAGTGTTACCTCAAAAGAAAGTTACAAAGAAGCAAAGATAACGATCATTGATGAAAACGGAAATGCAGAAGATTCAGATATTTCCATCCGTCTGCGCGGTAACATAACACTGACACTTGATAAAAAAAGTTACAGGATCAAATTTCCTAAGAAAACAGAAATGCTCGGACTTGGTGATGGAGCAGGCAAGTCGTGGAATCTTGTGGCCAATTATTTTGACACTTCACTTTTAAGAAATATGACAGCATATCATCTCGGTGATCTGCTTGACGGAATGCCTTATTCTCCTGACAGCCGCAGTGTTGAGGTGTACGTCAACGGAACTTATCAGGGTGTGTATCTTCTTACCGAGGCAGTGAATGTTTCAAAGAGCCGTATAAATATTACCGAAGATCCGGATAAGATTGAAGACAACGGTTATCTTGTGGAAATGTCTTTCTATGACTGCGATAATCCGTTCTATATTGAGCATCAGCAGTATGATGTAAAGAGCGATCTTTCGGCTGACAAAGATATTGCGGAAAAACAGGTTGCCTATATTTCAGATTATATGAGTAACGCGCTGAAAGCCCTTAAAAGCAATGACAGGGCAGAAGCGGAAAAATATATAGATACGGCCTCGCTGGTGGATAACTATATTGCAAATGAGTTATGCAAGAATGTTGATTCCGGCTGGGACAGCTACTATATTTTCAAGGATGCAGGCGGAAAACTTGAATTCAGCCCGATGTGGGATTATGACCTTGCACTCGGTAATTTCATTGATGTCAAGGGTTACGATTCAGCTTCAGGTCTTGGCGTTTACAATGTTTCCAACTGCAATGCAAACTCGAATCAGTGGATGTGCTATGCGATTCAGAATCAGTGGTTCCGTGATGCAGTTGCCGCAAGATGGAAAGAAATTTATGACAGTGTGAAAACACTTCCGGATTTTGTTACAGAAGAAGCGGAGAAAAATTCTGCGTCTTATGAACGTAATTTCACAAGATGGAAAACACTTGGCAAAAAGGTGTTCTCCGAACCGGATGAGATAGCAGAACTGAAAGATCATAAGGAACACGCAGAATACCTCAGCAAATGGCTTAGCGAGAGAATCGAGTGGCTTGATACATATTTTGCATCAGATAACTGGAAGGACGGAATTTATACTGATGAGAATGATAAGCCGATCGATCCTGATAATGCTGTTGCAGTCAGCACGCTGATGTTTTTTGGCGGCAGCGGTGAAATAGATGTTGAAAGTCCGGGATTTACGGCAGAAGCCTCTAACAGCGGAATGTGGGGAGGCGGTCAGGCGATAGCTGCCGGTGTAATGATGTTTGAAGGTCAGAAGTACAGGCTTTCGTTTGATTATACTGCACCGGATACAGCAACTATTAATTACCGTGTTCAGGCGAATCATGACAATTACAAGGCGTATATGAGCGGAACGGTGAAGCCGGACGAGTCAAAGCACTTTGAAACAGAATTCACAGGCAGTACTGATGACGCCAACTGTGCGCTTGTACTTGAATTCAGGGGAAG
>JBGUVZ010000588.1:0-4016 GCA_045220685.1 Oscillospiraceae bacterium
GGGACCACTGCTTTTAAAACTCCCACTCATAGTAGGGACCACTGCTTTTAAACGAAAGCTAATGCTTTCCAGATAGTATATCTATCCTTAATTTAAGTATATACTATTATCCGAATTTTGTCAATACGAATTATTGTAGAAATTTTATAGTTGTATATATCTGTTCAGGTGTACCCTATTCAATTGTGCGCCTTTGGCGCACCACCATTTCGGTGATGGTTGATTCAACTTTCAATTAAAGGCACTATCATTTAAGTACAACTTATGCTATAATAGAGTTATCAGTCATATAAAGACTGATTTATTAACAAATCAAGGAAAAAGGAGAATTTATTATGAAGAAGCAAATGATCACTATTGCAGTACTTGGCGCACTTCTGGCTCTGACCGGATGCGGGACGGACGGTGAGGTTACTGAACTCAACGTTACTGATAACAAAGGCACTGAAGCTGTAACTTCTGTCGCTGAAACAACAGCTGTATCTGAATCAGCTGCTGAGACAGTGGGCACAACAAAATCAGTAACAGAAGCAGTGTCTGAAACAAAGTCCGAAGAAACTGCAAAGCTCGGAGAAGGTATCTTCGGCGGGTCTGTTACTGCTGATACAGCAGTTAAAAGCAAACCGGATGCAGGTTCTGAAACACTTATCACAATACCTTCTGACACACAGATCGGTGTACATGAAAGCGGAAAAGACGGCTGGTTTATGACTGAATTTCAGGGTAAGACCGGTTACATTCCGGCAGACTCTGTAAGAGAGATCCAGCCATATGATCCTTCACTCGGCGGTGACAATGTACTTAGCGGTTCCATCTCGGGAAATGCTAAACTCATGACCGGTACACATAAATATGCAGAGTCACTCGCAGATATCCCGGACGGTACACAGGTCATGTATTATGTACTCGCTCAGGATGCAGACTGGAGCGTTGTGAATTATCAGGATAAAGTAGGATATGTGGAATCAAAATACATCAAAGCGATCGAGGACTACGATGCCGGCGTTGAAAACCCATATGACGAGTATATCGGTAAATGGGAAAGTGAAGAACAGTGGAACGGCAGCAATTTTTACATTGAGATAAGCAGAGACCGCGAAGAAATGGACGTTGAAGTTACTTCACACAGTGCAGTTGCAGATTACAAGTGGAATTACAGATGCATATGCAGTGAAGACGGCACATTTATTCAGTGTAATGAAGGCGGAACGCAGATCAGAACAGATTATTCACCTGAAGGTGAAGCGCAGGATCCTGTGACAGTTTACACTGACGGCACAGCTAGATTCAATATCAAGGGCGGTACTCTCTTCTGGTCAGATGAAAAGGAAAACACCGCAATGCAGGTTGGTTTCAAAAAGGCTGAATAATACAGATCACAGGCGTACTTACGCTAAAAAATTCACGGGCATATCCACATGGGTATGCCCGATTTAATTGTACGTATCAAACTGCATCATAGCGACAGCCGTGAGGAGCATCACTACCCTCACGGCTATTTTCATTTTTATACTTCCCCTTTTACAACTCTCTCATTCACATACATCGTAAATTCCCTGATAGCCTTATAGTCAGGCTTTTCAGGGAGCGATGTGTTTTCGCTGGCGTATTCAAGGCGTTTCTTGTAATCTTCGACAAGTTCGAAGAATTCTGATTTCGGCTGTCTGTTTTCATCAAGATACGCACCATTTCTGATGCTCATGAGCAGATCGTGTTCTGCTTCCCTGTATGTGATGATCTCGCCTTTTTCGAGAATGTCGATGCACATCATGTAGAGTCTCAGAAGATGCATCATGTGTTTACCGAGCTTGTCGTGTGTGATCGCATTCTGGTTGCGCTTTCCGAATCTGCCGTAGTCCCGGACGATGTCGGCCATACGGTTCCACATATCCTTGTAGTCGCGAAGCGGATAGTGCTTCAGGTTCACGTCCATAAAGATCTCTGTTTCAAGGTCCTGTGAAACTGCCTTGTCAATATACAGTTTAATCGAATCTTCCGGATACTCGAAATACATGTTCTTAAAGTTTTCCTCTGCAAGCTTTACGCTGTTCAGAATGTGCTGTTCCTGGATGTTCAGATCTCCAAGTCTTCCTGCTTTGTTGTCAAGGCGTCTGAACTGGGCAGTGGCGTAACCGCTGAATGAATGAAGCGCCTTCTTTGAGAGAAACATCTTCCTTTTATCAAGCAGTTCACGTCCGATGTCGGAAAGATAGAGATAATGTTCTTCTTTCAGACCAAGGATCTCGATAGTGTTCGGATTGCAGTCGGTCAGCAGCTGCATAAGTTTGCTGAAGGAGTACACAGTCGTATCGGTCGGCTGATCGCATACCTGTTCGAAGTTTTCACGGCTTAAAATCTCTTCCTTGCTGTTAAGAGCGCATCCGCGCACATCGAGGTCAGATGTTTCCGTAAAAGTTCCGTAAGCATGTGAGCCACCGAGTCCGAGCAGGATGATGTTCTTACCCAGATATTCATTTGTACGCAGAAAATCATATTCCGGTTCTTTGATCTTCTTTTTGATATCTTCAAGTTTCATTTTCTTCTTCCTTTCTTATCAATTCATTTATCGTCGTGTTGTCATTTATATCTGATCTTTAGTATTTTCATTTTTCCTCTGAAGTGTTTTCTGATAGGATATGCAGTGACGTATCTGGCTTTCCTTGTCAACGCCTGCAAGTCTGAGTTTGTGTGCATATGAAAGTATTTCATCGGTGTCATCACGGAGTTCAAGGCCGGCATCGGTAAGATCTTTAAGCGATGCATATGGGCGTGCCATTATCTCCTTATATTTTTCAAGCCGGTCAAGGAGAAATTCTTCGGAGTCATCACATTTCGGGATCTTTCCCAGACCATCGCAGACAGCAAGTTCTATAAGATCAAACGGTTCCAACGCCGAATCGTAAAGTTTGTTGGTCTTTTTGAGTTTCGATCCTGCGCGTGCCATTATGTTCGGATCCATGTGTAGCCTTGTCATATTAAGAACGTAATCCGTAAGTTTCTCATCTGCTCCAAGACGTTCAAGGAAAGCACGCACTATCGGCAGTCCTGCAGTTTCATGTTCGTAGGAGTGAACCGTTCCGTCCTCATCCACAGTCGTGCTGACCGCCTTGCCGAAGTCGTGACAGAGTGCAGACATCATAAATCCGAAAAGAAAGTTTACAGTCTCCCGCCTTTTCGCTGCTTCATCGAGCACCATCATGGTATGAATCCAGACGTCGCCTTCCTTATGATAATCCGTATTCTGCGGCACACCTATAAGTGCGTTTATCTCAGGATAAGCCTTTTCAAGTTCGCCGGTTTTACGTATATTTTCAAAATACTCCGATGGCTTTTCTTCATAAAGCAGTATTTTTTCAAGGTCTGTAACTGTCATAATCTTCTCTCCTTTCAAATGGGGTAGTAGTATATAATACAATATTTATGCTCACTTGTCAAGTCTAATTAAAACTAAAATTTTTACTTAAATTAATCAGAAATATTGAAAAATTCAGTCCGGTGGTGTATAATTAAGGAAACATCATATAGTCGGAAATCCGGATTCGCCGGATTTCAGAAAAGTACGGGTTACGGAGGTTATGAATATGAAGGCAGAAAAATTCATCGCATTTATCTGCGCGGCTGCTGTTGCCGTTACAGGCATAAGACTTGGCATTACTACCACTTCAGCTGAAAATTCTGAGGATACAATAAAAATACTTCCGGTTGGTGACTCCATCACTGACGGATACGGTACAGACGGCTCCTACAGAAAATTTCTTTACAATGAACTTACAAAAACAGGCTATTCCATTGATATGACCGGCCCGAACGCTTCATGGGGCGACGGTGAATATACCGATCCTGCCACAGGCACATACTTTAAATACGATGCCGCTCACTGCGGATACAGCGGATATGCCATTGAAGAATATCCGGGACGAAACGGAATACTTGAAACACTCAAGAACGGCGACTATGTAAACAAGTATGATCCGGACATCGTCATCCTGCAGATAGGTACAAACGATATAATCGAT
>JBGUVZ010000589.1:0-2656 GCA_045220685.1 Oscillospiraceae bacterium
GCTCATCATGGACAACACTTTTGCAACACCTGTAAACTGCCGCCCGATCGAATTCGGATGCGACATTGTTACGCACTCCACTACAAAGTACATTGACGGTCACGGTTCTTCTGTCGGCGGAGCGATCATCGATTCCGGCAACTTCGACTGGATGGCTCATAAGGAGAAGTTCCCCGGTCTTTGCACACCTGACGAGTCATATCACGGAATTACTTATGCTGAGAAGTTCGGAAAAGCTGCTTACATCACCAAGGCAACTGCCCAGCTCATGAGAGACTTTGGTTCAATCCAGGCTCCTCAGAATGCTTACTATGTACAGATCGGTCTCGAGTCACTTCCTGCACGCATGGCACGTCACTGTTCCAATGCACAGAAAGTTGCCGAGTTCCTTGCAAGTGATGACAGGATCGCATGGGTAAAGTATCCCGGACTTAAGACAGATAGCCAGTATGAGCTTGCTCAGAAATACTGCCCTAATGGTACCTGCGGTGTAATGTGCTTCGGCGTTAAGGGCGGCAGAGAGAAGTCTATCAAATTTATGGATTCGCTCAAGTTCGCTACCATTGCAACACACGTTGCTGATGCAAAGACAATGCTTCTGCACCCGGCATCACATACTCACAGACAGCTTTCCGAAGAGCAGCTCAAGGAAGCGGGAATTCCCGGTGACCTCATCAGATTCTCTGTCGGTATGGAAGATCCCGATGATATCATTGCCGACCTCAAGCAGGCATTGGATCAGATCTGAGCAATTCTTAAAGTCATATTCAAGACTCCCTGCATTTGCAGGGAGTTTTTTGTTACAGATGATTTTTCTGCCGATTTATTTCCTAATGAAAGTGACGGTCAACAAATATGATTGTATAATTAGATAAAATCATGAGGTTTGACAGTGAATAAAGTTAAGTTCATATCAGTATTATTAACTGCTGTAATGTGTCTGTCGTTGTCAGTGACACAGGCTTATGTATTTGCAGATGAAACAGCACCGTCGGAAGTGAATGCTTCCGAATCTTCGCATCCCGTTCCTTCCGGATCAGAATCACAAACAGAGACTGATTCTGCTCAAAACGGCCGCTTTACTGTAGTAAAAAGTAAAAATGTAAAAACTGCTACCGGTATGTGCGGTGATAAGACTGTATGGCTTCTTGATGATTCCGGTACAATGACGATCTCCGGCGTAGGTGACATGTATGATTTTGAAACCAGTGATATCGTTCCCTGGAAAAGCTATAAAGACAGTATTCTTGCCGTTGTTGTTTCAAGCGGTGTCAGTTCTGTCGGTGAAAGAGCGTTTGACGGCTGCAAAAACTTGAAAAAAGCTACGATCTCTGAAACCGTCATGAAGATCGGAAGCAATGCATTTAACGATTGTGCTAATCTTAACAGCGTGTCTATGGATGAGAACCTGTATAACTCATATGCGGGAGTTTTTGCCGGTTGTCCCGTTGCGGAAGTGTCTTTTTTCGCAAGTTTTCCGATAATCGTCAATTCCGGAGTGTCTGATGTAAAAAGATCTTCTGCCGGAAGAAAGGTTACTTTGACTGCTGATATTGCTGAAGAAGGTAAGAGGTTTGACAAATGGATAGTTAACAGGGGCGAAGCAGTCATTACTGTCGTTGATGAAAGAACCGCCACATTTGTAATGCCATCAACAAGTGTTGAGATAACTGCCACCTATAAAGACACTGAGCGTAAGAACAACACACTGAAAGCAAGGGGCAAACGCACAACGCTTAAACGCAGAAAGCTCAGGAAGAAGAACCAAAAACTGTCTCGAACAAAGGTTATGTCAGTCTGGGGTGCTAAGGGAAGAGTAAGATACAGACTCCTTAGCGTTTCGAAGTCAAAGTATAAGAAGTACTTCAAAATTAATTCCAGAACGGGTGCCGTAACCGTTAAGCAGAAATTGAGAAAAGGAACATATACCGTAAGATGCCGTGTCTCAGTCTCTGGAAACGAAGATTATAAGAGCATGAGCAAAACTGTTTCTTTTAAGATCAAGGTTAAATAGGATTCTGTGAGATAATATACTAATGGATAACAAATATAATATTGGAATAATCGGGGCCGGAACATGGGGCATGGCATTGGCACGTTCATTAGCTCTTTGCGGTCACTCTGTAATTGTTTGGTCTGCATTGCCTGAAGAGATCGATTCTCTTAACAAGACCAGAAAACAGGTAAATCTTCCTTATATGGAGATCCCTGATACGGTTGTATTCACAAAAGATGCAAAAGATGTCTGTACAGATAAAGACATCATTGTTTTTGCTGTTCCTTCAACTTTTGTAAGGTCTACAGCTAAGACTCTGGCGCCTTTTATCTCTGGGGGACAGATTATTGTTGACGTTGCCAAAGGTATTGAAGCCAATACACATGCTTTTTTAAGTGAAGTTATCAGTTCAGAGATACCCGGAGCAGAAGTAGTTGTCCTTTCAGGTCCTACACATGCTGAAGAAGTTGCAAAAGATCTTCCTACAACGATCGTTGCAGCGAATAAAGACCTGTCAGTTGCCGAAATAGTTCGCAAGGCATTCACGAGTCCCACATTACGCGTTTTCACGAATACAGATGTAAAGGGAATCGAGCTTTGCGGTGCTTTAAAGAACATTATTGCTTTGGCCGCAGGAATATCTGACGGTTTAGGGTACGG
>JBGUVZ010000590.1:0-9637 GCA_045220685.1 Oscillospiraceae bacterium
AATACCTCGCATACTGTGTCTGGTTCTACATCTTTATCTTCGATTTCAACCTGCTTGATAGCGTTGTGAAGTTTCGGATCGAACTGAACACCGAGTGCTTCTATTTCTGTAACACCGAGTTTGTCGAGAATGCCTGTGAACTGTGTGAATATCATTTCAACACCCTTCTTGAAATTCTCGTCGCTACAAGGTGCATCAAGAGCTCTGTCAAAATTGTCAAGTGCCGGAAGAATTGCTGCTATAGTCTTTGCAGCTGAGTCTCCGTAGGCTTCAGTTTTTTCTCTGGTAGTTCTTTTGCGGAAGTTGTCGAACTCAGCGAAAAGTCTCATGTACTTGTCCTTTTCATTTTTAATTTCTTCCTCAAGTGCGGTTACTTTTGCATCAGCACTTTCTTCTGCAGGTGCCTCTGAAGTTTCCTCTGCAGCTTCTGCATTTTCTGCGGCAGCTTCCTCTGCTTCATTTTCTGAAGTTTCGTTTACTTCAAGTTCCTTTTCTTCAGCTTCTTCTGCGTGCTTTTTCTTACTCATTATTGTCTGGTTCCTTTCCCGCAGCTTCCGGAACGTCATCTCCGGTAAGAACATCTGTTATCTTCTGCGTAAAATATTCTATATAAGGTATGATCTTTGCATAATTGAGTCGCATCGGTCCGACTATTCCGAGTGAACCGGCTTCCTTGTCACCCTTGCGGTACTTTGAAACTATCATGCTCGAGTTGCCGATTATGAAGTCGTCCTTTTCCTCACTGAACATTACCTGTATTCCGCTGAAGCTGCTGTCAAGAAACTCAGCAAAATCATTTTTGTGTTCAATGAATCTTACGATCTCGTTTTTGTCGAAATCGCTGCAGGAAATAAGATTGTTCGTGCCGCTTATTGTAAGCTCGTTGTGGAGAAGATCCTGTGAAAGTTCACACAGACCTTTTACCAGAGGAGCAAGGGTTATCATGTAAGCACCGAGTGCTGTAATAAGTTTCTCCATTCGCTCTTCCGAGAGTTCTTCGATTGAAACACCCTGAAGATTTTCCTGAATGTAATGTGAGAAAAATGCGAGCTGTTCTTCATCAAGATCAAACTCAAGCCTGCAGGCCTTGTTCTTTATGCTGCCGTTCGATGTGATAAGCAGTATAAGGTAAAGCCGCTTGCCGGTCGGAACAACGTCCACCTTGGTGATGACTGAGAACTTAGGGGCTGAATTCGCAACCACGGAAGCGCACTGTGTAAGCTCTGCAAGAGCCTTTCCCGCACTCTGGATTATCGATTCCTCAGTGAGATTTTCCTCTTCGCCCAGCATAGCGTCAAGTCTCTGACGTTCGCTTTCTGAAAGTTCCTCAACTGTCATCAGCTGATCTATGTAAAGACGGTATCCGCTGAATGTAGGGATTCGCCCTGCCGATGTGTGTGGCTGTTCAAGGTATCCGAGCTGTTCAAGAACAGACATGTCATTTCGTATTGTGGCTGCTGAAACGTTGATGCCCGGTACTTTTGAAATGGCCTTTGAACCAACAGGCTCACCTGTCAGAATGTACTCATCTACAACAGCTGCCAGTATTTTTAGCTTTCGTTCATCCATCTGAAAGCCTCCTGATTAGCAATATTGGTTCGTAAGTGTTAGCACTCTATCTCTCTGAGTGCTAAATATAATTTAACATTATTTAAGGCGAATGTCAATAGGTTTATTTATCTTTGTTAAAACTGTCAAAGCGACGGCCTGAAATTTGAAACTGCTGTTATTTGTGCACAAAAAAGGCGTCCCTTTTGGCGGGACGCCGTGATGATTTTTATAATGAATATGTATGCCGATCGTTAGCACTCTCATTAGCACTCCTGCTTATGAAGGCTGAATCGTCGCGGAAAACTCCGGATTCCTGACGGTCACTGCATAAGATATGCTCTGTAGAAATCAGAGAATCCGCCGTCGTTATCAGGTTTCTTTTCTTCCGGTGTGAAGTTGGCATTCTCCACCGCTTCATTCATGAAAGTATCCTGTGCGCTGATATTCTTTTTGCGGACACTTTTTCTGCGGTACATTCCGTCTGAACCCTGTATTCTTGCCTTGATGTCGTCTGACAGAAGTGTTTCGAAAATGCTTACAACGCGGTCTTTTATGTCCGGATCATATACAGGTACTGCGACCTCGACACGCTTGACTGTGTTTCGGGTCATGAAGTCAGCGGAACTTATATATACTTTTCTTCTCTGTTTAGTTCCGAATATGTAGATACGGCTGTGTTCCAGAAAACGGCCCACTATACTTGTCACGCGTATGTTATCAGTCTTTCCCTTGACGCCTGATATAAGGCAGCACAGACCGCGTATGACGAGTTCGATTTTTACTCCGGCCTGTGAGGCTTCAGCAAGCTTTTCGATGATCACCCTGTCGGAAAGGGAGTTTATCTTGATTCCTATGTAAGCCTTGTTTCCGCTTCTGGCCTGCATTATTTCCTCGTCTATCATCTCAAGTACTTTTGACTGCAGACATAAAGGAGCCACCAGCAGGCTGTCTGATTTCTTTACAAGAGAACCGAGAGAAAGTGCGTTGAATACTTCAAGTGCTCCGGCGGCTATTTTTTCATTTGCTGTCAGAAGTGAAAGGTCAGTGTACAGTTCGGATGTCTTTTCATTGTAGTTTCCGGTACCCACCTGCGTGATATATTCGAGTTTTTCACCGCGTCTGCGTGTTATCAGGAGAAGCTTTGAATGAACTTTCAGACCCGGTGGTCCGTATATAATAGTACATCCGGCATTCTGGAGACGTTTCGACCAGCCGATGTTGTTTTCCTCATCAAATCTGGCACGCAGTTCCACCAGTACGAGAACGTCCTTGCCGCGCTCGGCCATGTCCACCAGTGCCTGTATTATCTTGCTGTTGCGTGCAAGGCGGTACAGTGTTATCTTTACTGATACCACTTCCGGATCAGCCGCTGCCTCGTTCAGCATGCGTATGAAAGGCTTTATGCTTTCGTAAGGATAGTGGAGCATAATATCCTTCTGACGTATCTGCTCGGCCATCGGCCTGTTTTCGAGTATGGCAGGGGAGTGCTGCGGTGTGAAATGTGCGTAGCACAGCTCCGGTTTTGTGCTTTCAAACATCGACTTTATCTTGAATGTAAATGAAAGGTCGAGCGGTGCTGATGCGGAAAATACCTGATTCTCGTTTAATTCAAGACGCTTGCACAGATACTTTACCATCTCGCTTCCTGTGTCGCCGTATATCTGCAGACGTACAGGGGCGAGCTTTTTCCTTTTCTGAATGAGCTCCTCCATTACATCTCTAAAGTCAAAGTCGTTGTCGAGAAGCGAGTCGTCGTCCTCACAGATATCGGCGTTTCTGGTAACGCGTATTATTGATTTTTCAAGAACATTGTAGTTTTCAAATACCTCAGAGGCATACTTCAGTATTACGTCTTCGGCAAGTACGAAACGGAAAGGTTTGCGGCTGAGCTGGATCATACGTTTAATGCCTTCGCTTACCGGAAGCAAACCTATCTTGTTGCCTGACTTCGAATCGAGACGGACGGCTATTGAAAGTTCCTTGTTCTTTATAAAAGGAAGCGGATGGCGCTTGTCGATTATCAGCGGTGAGAGTACAGGCTGTATCTCAGTTCTGAAATATTCTCGCAGGAAAGTGTCTTCCTCCTCAGTCAGTTTATCCATTGACACCTGTTTTATATCGTGCTTTTCAAGCAGCTTCATTATATCACGGTAAGCCTTGTCCTTCTGCGGTTCGGTCTTTTTTACCTTTGCGAATATTGAATCGAGCTGTTCGCGGCTCGTCATATTCGTTTTGTTCTCACGGAGATCCGGATCGGTCGAAAGCTGGTCGAATAAAGTACCCACCCTTACCATAAAAAATTCGTCAAGATTTGACTGAAAGATTGCTGTAAAAACCAGTCTTTCGAGCAGAGGAACCGATGTATCCAGCGATTCCTGCAGTACGCGCTGATTGAATTTCAGCCACGAAAGCTCCCTGTTATCATAAATGTTTCCGGCCATTGTTGTCACCCCATTTTTATGAACGCCAAAGTATTGCGTTCATCATAATAAAATAATACTGCACTGCTTTCAGTAAGCAGTGATTGAGAAATCCTTTTTAGTTGTCGATCACGATCATATATATTAACGCTGTTAGCGTCGCGGACTATTATACTATATAGTATAGTATAAAAAGTGTTGTTTCGTCAAGAATAATGAGTGAGTAGTATTTATTTTTATCTATTGTGTACAAGGCGAGGGGCGGCTATTTGGCTATAAAAATTTGTCGGCTGCAGAACTTGACAAAATGACGATTAAGGAGTATAATATTGTTTGTGTCGTATCCGGCATATGCGGGTGTGGTGAAACTGGCAGACACGCCAGATTTAGGTTCTGGTGCCGCAAGGTGTGCAGGTTCAAGTCCTGTCACCCGCATCGATAATCAACAGACTGCCTGTATCAGATTATTAACTGATACGGGCAGTTTTACGTGTTTTATACCTCTATTAAAGTCGTATATTCAGACGTTGCTTTGTATAGATACGGAATAGTACGAATGTGCAACTGTACGAAAATAGACTAATTCTTGCAAACTCATTGACATTTCAAAACCGGAGTGTTATACTAAATACAGTAGTTAAGTTGAAAATATTTTGGCAAACTTGTTGAAAAACAAGGACGCAAAGCTAATGGGTCTAAACCTTAAAACGGTATGACAGCCAGCTGCATAATCTTAAATGAAATCTAACAAAGACGAGAAAGGAAAGTAAACTGTGATCAATTATTAAAAACTGAAAGCAGAGCTTAACTGATCAGGGCTTTATAAAGCGGGATATCATTTATTATTATTGATTTTCATGGGCTGATACCGTATGGTATCAGCCTTTTTGCGTTACTACTTTTAATGAAAACGATAATATTACAGCACTTTCAGAAAAAACACTGGCAGGTAACGATGTACAGGGATGTAAAGTGTCGATTCCGGCAGGGGGATAATGCCGGGAACTATTAGTGTTCAGGAAATATGCAGGAGATCTGAGAGGATCACCACTGTGAAATACGACAGACAGGAGGAGTCGTTATGAAAATTGATGAGTATTATGAAGAGCAGTACGAAGAACGTTCAGAAAAGAAACTTCGTGGTTTTACACTTATTGAGCTTATAGTTGTAATTACTATAATCGGAATACTGGCATCTATTATTGTTCCAACTTTTATGGACCATATGGAGAGAGCTAATAACGTAGCTGATGCTGAAAATGCGAGAATTATATCTTCTGCTATACGAGCTGAGGCGATGGATGGAACTAATCTTGAAGTTTTCACATTAAGTCCGTGGAAAAGCGGAAAGAACGAAGACGGAACAGATTATGATGCTGATGATCATGGATATATTTATGTTAGTAAAACGGAGGTTCGTGTCAGCAGCTATCAGTTAGCTCTGCTTTTACAGACTCATGGTTTTATAAGTGATGCAACAAAGTATTGTGATAAAAGAGCGTCACGAGTTATAGATGGTAAAGAAATTGCTCAGTATACATATGACAGATCGGTTTGTAAAAGAATGTTATGTAAGTCGGGTGTAACATGGTATCGTTATCAGATTAATGTTTGCAATCGTGATGATACCGTTATTTTTACATACAGTGCTGTTTCACATAGTGGTGAAGTAAAAAGAACATCAAATCAAAGTGATCCTAATAATACGCAGGATAAAAAGGCGACAGAAACTTTTGCTGAAAAGGCAGGAATGGGTGAACCAGATTATACTACTTCTTTCGGACCTGTAAGTATAATAGGTAAGTAACAATTTTGAACTTATAATAATTTATTTTACATGATTTTTATATTATCTTTTGTGGCGTTCCGCTTTGCGGGACGCCTCTTCTCTTGCGTATGAGGACTGATTTTTTGTAACCGTGCTGGTGTATCTTCATTTGTATTTTAATTTCGCAATATTGGAAAAATACAAATTCTGATATGTATTTACATTCAATAATAATTGAAGGATACTGCTATAGATTTTGTGTATATAGCATATAAAACAGGCTGAATCGACACACCTTAAACAACAAAATCTATCTATTGACAAAAAGCTTTTTAAAGGGTATAATTAAACTTGATTATTAAATCAATTATATCAAAACAGATGTGTATTCATCAGATTATCTGTTTTCGTCGGATATGATCCGGTTTATCAGGGATGATGGGGAAAATAACATGGATGGGGATAAACTGTTGTGTGCACGAGAGAAAAAGGAGAAGTAAAAATGAAAAAAATCAAATCCCTTATTGCTTGTGTGGCAAGTCTTTGCATTGTAAGCTCATGCGCTTTCAGCGTTTCAGCTGCTGAGGATGAAAATCGTACTATCAACGGACCTGCAACAACAATGTCAAACATGGAAGACCTTTCGAACAGTGTTATCAACGTAACTGTTACAACTCAGGCTTATAAGGCAGACGTTACAGAAGAGGTTGCTGCAGTAACAGATGTAACAGCAGCTGCTGTTACCAGTGCGGAAGTAACTGCAGCAGGTGCAGAGACAACACCAGCCCTCACCGCTGAAACAGTTAGTCTTACAACAACTTCAGCAGTTACAACTACAGCTCTTGAAACAACAACTTCAGAAGCTCTTACAACAACTGTTACAGAGATCACATCAGAAGCTGTAACTTCAGAAACAGTTGCTCCTAAGCACACAAACGATATTATTATAGGCCTTGACGTTTCAGGCAGTATGTCAGGCAAGCCAATGACAGCAATGAAGGAAGCTGCTGTTGAGTTCTGCAAATATACTCTCAGCTCTGATCCGAACGCAAGAATTGGTGTAGTTTCTTTTGGTACTGATGCAGAACTTGGTGTTTCACTTACTAATGATGAAACTGCACTTACAGATTATATAAACAACCTTTCAACAAAGGGAATGACTAACTTTACAGATGCATTTGATACTATAATGCTCGAACTTGAGACTGGTTCAGGCGAAAGAAAGAGTGTAGTATTCATGGCTGACGGTGTACCTAATGAAGGTGTATCAGATTACAGTGCGGAAATGAAAGCTAAATATCCTGACAAGTCATATGGTTCATATGATCTTGGGGCACTTAAGGTTGACAATGAAAAGGTTAAGCCTAACGCAAATGTATATACAGTAGGTTTCTTTGATTCAATGTACGGTACATCCAAGGAACGTGCGGTTGCACTTATGAAGGATCTTGCAAGTGATCCTGTACAGTACTATGATGCAAGCGTAGATACACTCAAGGAAGTATTCGGCAAGATTTCAGAAGATATCGTAGTTACTACAGTTGTTTACAACGACGGCAACAGTGCATCAGCTGAAACTCAGAAGGTTACAGAAAAGGCTGCTGACACAACAGACAAGACAAACGGCACACCAAAGACAGGCGATACAAGAAGCGCTGCTCCGTTAGCAGTAACAGCTATCGCTGCCGTTGCAGTTGTTGTTTTAGTAAGAAAGAAGAACGACTGATACTGATTTTCCTAAAGCAGAAAAATGTGTGAATAAATAAAACGAACTCCGGATCATCATTTTCGATGACCCGGAGTTTTTGTCGTTTATAATTCTGATATTATCGGATGTTTGCTGGATTCCTGTTTTCTTTGCTGGACGTGATTCTGCATGCCGGAAAAGACATGGTATTGTTCGCTGTATATTATTTGTTTTCGTTCTTTACAACAAACATAAATCCGGCCGGATTTATGATGAATCCGTCAACGCGTGATGCGGCATCCTTAAGTGTTGTGTGGTCCATTATAACTGCGTTCCACTCATCCTTGGAGTAGAGTTTCGTGAATTCCTTCCAGTCTGTAAAAGCTGCTATAAAGCCTTTTTCGGACTTTAACGGATTTACAACAGCGATCTGTGAAGGTGTTTCTTCAGTGATGTGGAGTGATTCGCCGTCTTCGAGGTGACGGTCGAGTTTTATTGGAACAAGAAGACGTGAGTTCTTAATGAGCTCCTCTGTCTTTTTATCAAGTTCCGGAAGATCAGGATGCTTTCCGTCGCTTGCGTAGGAAAGTTCAAGACCGTTGAGTATGGTGTACATAAGTTCAGGACAGGTAGTTGTAAGCTGTCCGTTTTCTCCGCTGCCAGTGATGATATCCTTCAGGCGAACTGTAACGTTTGGTTGACCGTTGTCAACGATGATTTGTTCAACACCGATCCTTAGAAGCTCCAGAAGCTGCTCAATGATTGCATCCTTTCCTGTTACAGTCTTCATTGTAAGCGGTACGCCTTCCTTGAAGTAGTGTTCATGAGCTGCTTTTGAGAATTCCTTTTCAGTGAATAACCACGCGCATCCTCTTACGTCGATATACGGATAGTTGGTCATAACGTGATAAGCGATATACAGCTCATCGGAATTCATGAATCTCATGATAACAGATGAGAACACATACTGTCTTCTTTCAGCCCATTCCTGGTTTTCAGGATCTTTTTTCTGTTCTGTGAGAACAGCTGAATACAGGTAGATGAGTTCCTGCACTGAAAGCTCAAGTATGCTGTCGTCATTGCCGGTTTTCAGGTATTTGTCAGTGATCTCTTTTTTACGATTGTCTGTCATTATTGACCCTCCTGATTTTTTATGATTAAAGAAAAAGCTGCATGGAATACATGCAGCTTCTTAAATAAAACGTAATAATATATGCTTTAGTTAAAAATCAGATGTCGAATTCGCCGCGGTCTTCATTGTTTATAACGTAGAAAGCCTTGCTCTGATTTGTATTGATGTATACTTTGATATCAGCAATGTCGCCCTTGTTTGAAGCCTGCCAGTGCTTCTTAGCGTTTTCTGTGATTTCAGCAACTGAAAGCTGCTTGCCGTCGAATTCAACGAAGCTTGCTTCCTTAGCCTTCTTTACTGTCTTTGAAGCAGATTCCTTTACCTTGGAAGCAGTTTCTTTAACCTTTGTAGCGGTTTCCTTAACTTTTTCCTTTACTTCCTTTGCAACCTTTGATTCCTTTGCGGTTTCTTTTACTTCTGCAACGATTGCGCCTGCGCTCTTTGGAGCTGTGGCTGTCTTCTTAGCAGTTTCTTTTTCTTTTGCCATAACCAATGTACCCCTTTTCAATAATAAATAGTTAGAAATCAGTTAATGATTTTATAATGATTATAGCACTTATATCACTATTTGTCAAATCGTTTTTTCGATGATTTTAAAAAAACTTGAAAATTCAGAAGAAAAACTGCAGAAATGGTATTTTGTCAGAAACAATGAGTGCGAAAACGAAAAAATACACTGCAAAAAGCTAAAATTATAATAGACAAAAATCCACCGCTTTGGAGATTAAAATGTATTGTATTTAAGAAATCACTGATTAACAAGGAAATCCGGCTTTGCTCCGGACTCCATGCTGATTTGCAGATAGCAAATAGGCTGATAATAAAAAAACAACTGCAGACAAAGTCTGCAGTTGTTCCTGGCGCGGAAAGAGGGATTTGAACCCTCGCGCCGGTTTCCCGACCTACTCCCTTAGCAGGGGAGCCCCTTCACCACTTGGGTATTTCCGCATGTTGAATCTTAGAAAATATAACGCCAACTATCAAAAAAATTGGCGCAGAGGGTGGGATTCGAACCCACGTGACCGTTAAGTCAAACGGTTTTCAAGACCGCCTCGTTATGACCGCTTCGATACCTCTGC
>JBGUVZ010000591.1:0-3148 GCA_045220685.1 Oscillospiraceae bacterium
ACAGAGGGTGCTCCGGTAATAAGCGAGGTACCGGCAGAGACAACTGTGGTTGGCCCAATAATAAGTGAAGCACCAGCAGTGACAACAGAGGTTACTCCTGTAATAAGCGAAGAGCCAGCAGTAACGACAGAGGGTGCTCCGGTAATAAGCGAGGTACCGGCAGAGACAACTGTGGTTGGCCCAGTAATAAGTGAAGCACCGGCAGTAACGACGGCAGCTGCACCTGCAATAAGCGAAGCACCAGCAGAGACAACAGAGGCTGCGCCTGTAATAAGTGATGTATCGGAAGTAACAACAGCGGGTGTATCTGTAAAAACACCTGAACCGGCTGTTACATTGCCTGTAGAGCAGGAAACGAATGAAACTGTTATGGGAGATATTAACGGTGACGATTCAGTTACATCATCCGATCTTATTACTCTCATTAAGATGATACTCGGAACAGAAAAGCAAAGTGCTTCATCTGACCTCAATGGCGACGGAAAAACTGATTCCGCTGACCTTCTTGAATTAAAGAAGATACTCGCGAAATAATAAGTGCAACCGTATAAAATCTTTTACCCTCGACAGTAGTTTTACCGCCGGGGGTAGTTTGTTATAATCAATCTGTTAAAAATTTGACATGGAGGGCTGATTATGATAAAATAGTAATGCGACACAATTGGGGAGAAAGTGCAAACTTTTTTATGCATAGATAAGTTGATATAGAATTTGTGTTGCGGCAATCGGGGCTGTGTATTATTAGTGCGTGGTTTCGGCTGCGCACTTTTTTATTATACAAATTATTTTAAAGGAGAAATGGAAAAATGAATCAAAGTAAAAAACATCTTGCTCGTTTAACTGCGTTTATGCTTGTTGCAGGATTTGCAGTACCGTATGCAATACCGGCAGATCAACAGGTAAAAGAGTCGACTGTAACAGCGGCTGATACTGCTGATGCTTCTCAGCTTTCTGCAACTGATCTTTTTGTCGGTAATCCTACGGAAATGAAACGCTGCACATTCTACAATGATGGCAGTAAGTCGTTCAGAATGAACGGAAGTTCATTCCAGCAAGGTGTTATACTGAATGAAAATACATACAATGAAGTAGCACATGTTATTTATGATGTTACTGGTAAAGAAAATATAACAATGACATTTGGACATGTTGACAGCAGCGGAAGCGAATCAAGTGAGATTTCTATTTTTATTGATGATGAACTTACTGATAAATTTACTCTTACACCTAACGCACCGCTTAAGGATGTTGAAATTAAACCAGCTGGTGGTTCAAAACTCAGAATAGAGCGAACAGGCCAAAATACCAAATATGCATTCGGTGATGTAACAGTTGACGGAGTAAAGTCGGTTCTGCCTGTAACTTCACCGAAATATACATCAGCTGCAACATTCATGTCAGCAGGTTTCAACAATATCAGATCAACCGTTTACGACGGTACAAATACTGAAAAGTATTTCAAACTGAACGGAAGACAGTATTTCCAGGGCGTTATCCTCGGAAATGGTACATATGAAAAAGGCGCAGGTATTTCATATAATGTTGAGAATATAAATTCTATCAGTTTTTCACTCTGTCATCTTGATAACTCAAATTCTGAGAGCGATGAGGTTTTGGTTTATTTTGATGATCAGCTTCAGGAAAGATATCCGCTCAAGAAGGGTGAACTGGTTCAGGAAGTTACTCTTGATGTAAAAGATGTTAAAGTTATCAGATTTGCAACGACCAAGGCGTATACAAGATATGCTGTAGCAAATATTACTGTTGATGAATTTGCACCTGAAAAGAACTATACTGTTCCTGCATACAAGAATATCGCGACACTTCTCAGCACTATCTACAATGGCTACAGATCAACATCATATGACGGATCAAGTGCAGCTGTTTCTTTCAATATGAACGGAAGATCATATCATCAGGGAATTGTCCTCGGTGACGGAACTTATCAGGAAGGCGCGTCTGTTACACTTAATGTTGAAAATCTTAAATCTATCGAATTTACTGTAGGTCATGTGGACGGAAGTGAAATGAAGGACGGAGAGATTCAGGTGTTCCTTGATAATGAACTGAAGGAAAAATGGCCTCAGCCATTCAATGCACCTCTTGCTGATTACAAATTAGATGTTTCAGAGGCTTCAACACTTACGATCACCAAGCCGGGATCATATGCTCGGTATGCAGTTGCAAATATAAAGGCTGATGAACTTACTTCCAAGAGCACGTTTTCAATACCTGAATATAAAAATTCAGCTGTGCTCATGACAAGTTCATATGATTCATACAGAGCTACATCATATGACGGATTAAGTGCTGCAACAACATTTAATATGGGCGGACGTAAATACCGTCAGGGCTTTGTTTTGGGTGACGGTAGTTACAATGATGGTTCCGCTTTATCGCTTAACGTTGAAAATCTGAAGACACTTTCTTTTGATCTCGGACATGTAGATAACTCAAATACAAGTGAGTCAACTCTTAAAATATTGCTTGATAACGTAATTGTGAGCAAGGAAACTCTTACTTATGACATGCAGGTAAAAAAGTGTACGCTTGATGTTTCAGAAGCCAAAAACGTAAGATTTATCAAGAGCGGAACACAGTCAAAGTATGCTATCGGTGATCTGGTGGCAGATGAACTTACACCTAAGAATGAAAAGATCATTCCTGAATACGAGAGTGCTGAAAAGTTTATTGATTCAGCTTATGACAGCTACAGAATTGAAAAATATCTTGGTGACAACAAGTTCAATTCGTTCACTATGGACGGTACAAAATACGATCAGGGTATAACCATGGGTGAAAGCGGATATAATGAAGGTGCAAGAGCTGTATTCAATGTGGAAAATGTCAGCAGTGTTTCGTTTACTGTTGGTTCACTGAATGAAAACAACAAGGATTCATCACTTGAAGTGTATATAGACAACGAAAAGTTTGACACTGTAAGCCTTACTGGAACAATGAAGAATGTTGATCGCACAAATGATGTGTCAGGTGCCTCAAGATTAATGATCGTTAAGTCAGGCGCACAGAGCGTATATGGCCTTGGAAATTTCAGCCTCATAGAGGGTACAGCTGCAGTTCAGGTTGATCCTTCGATTATTCCGATACCGACAGTAACCCCAACACTGGAACCAACATCAGAACCTAC
>JBGUVZ010000592.1:0-2582 GCA_045220685.1 Oscillospiraceae bacterium
AACATAGAATCGGAGAGTTGTGGCTTAATATTTTCTTAAGAACATATTAACAAAAAAGGAGGAGCATTTTCCTCCGAATAATCAAAAATATAAAATGTGATTTTCATCTCGAACGAGATGAAAATTATCAATTAACCGGTCAGCGTCAGCTGGCCGGTTCACCTTTTCCGTAAGCGAAAGGGTATCTGATCCATTTGAACAGATACCCTTACTTAAAATTATTTTTTGATGCTAAAGAATTAATACAAAGGGCATTGTTATCATCCAGAATAACAAGATTCTCGCTCTTGATCGAATTGATAACAGAAGGTGCATGCGTACTTACTATGAACTGAACCTTAGGGAATATGCTGACAAGATCAGAAAGGATCCTGCTCTGCCATTCCGGATGAAGATGAAGGTCTATCTCATCGATAAGAACTACACCATTAGTTTCTGAAAGTACTTTATCAAACAGCTGCGGATTAAGCTGTGCCATACGGTACGCAATATCTGCTATAAGACTGAGAGTACACTTATATCCATCGCTGAGTTTATTAACTGGAATACGTACCCATTCATTTTTTTCGTCAGCATAAATCACATCTATTTCATCAGTATCAAGATTATACTGAACGCTGACTTTTTCATATCCGGTTATAGATTCAAAACATCTGGAAACAGCATCACATACTGCTCTGAACTCAGGAATCGCACCATTTCTCTGGTGTTCCTGAACCGCCATTTTTCGAAACCATTTCAGCATCAGTTTATTATTTGCCGCTCCGTTAAGGTTATCTATATAACCATTTGTACGTGTATTTTTTGATGTTTTATCATCTTTCTTTTCACGGTACTGCACCCATAGGCGTCCTGTTCCGTAGTATGCCACAACCGGAAGTATAAGTGTCTTATCACCACTGCGGAATCTTCTCTGATACTCCTGCGATATATCTGTTATTTCTTTTGATGTAGCCATAGTTCCTCTGGAAGCTTCTGTTTTCAGTACTCTCTCCCATGAAACTTCCCTGCCGTCAACGATTCCTTCTGCTTTGATACTTACCGGATACTGTGGCTGAACATCAATATTACTTCCGAGTTTATAATAGCGCAAATGCGCATCATCTTTTTTTATACCATAATTCTGCAAGCCGTCCATAGCTGCTGTAAAAGTACCTATTGCGATTGCTGCAGCTTCAAGTACTGTAGATTTTCCGCTGCCGTTTTTTCCGACAACTACTGTCAGCTTATCATTGAATGATATACTGATATTTTCAAATCCTCTGAAATTTGATAATTCAATAGATTTTAGCAGCATCTTTTTTCAACTCCTTGCTTCAAATCTGTTTTTCATTTTAAATTATAACATTTTATGTACGCAAAATCAATATACCATATAATTTCCAGTAACGTTGATTTTCATCTTGTTTTCTCTCTATCATTATGGTATAATTAAAAATATCCATTAAAAAATTAAAAAGCAGGTTTTATAATGCACAAACTTAATATAGTTCTTTTCGAGCCGCAGATTCCGCAGAATACGGGGAATATCGCCCGTACCTGTGCGGTCACCGGGGCTTCGCTTCATCTTGTTGAACCGCTTGGTTTTCAGATAGATGACAAAAAGCTCAAGCGTGCAGGACTTGACTACTGGGACAAGCTCGACATCACTTACTACAAGAACACTGACGATTTCTTTGCAAGGAACAGCGGTAATTTCTTTTTCTTTACCACCAAGGCAAAGCATAATCACAGTGATGTCACCTACCCTGAGGACAATGTTTACATTATCTTCGGCCGCGAGGATGCCGGCATCGACGAAAAGATACTTTACGAAAACATGGATAAATGTGTCCGCATTCCTATGAGGGACACGCTCAGAAGCCTTAATCTTTCAAACTCAGTTGCCATCGGCGCATACGAGGTATTAAGACAGTGGGGATATCCTCATCTGAGTTCCGAAGGAAAACTTACAAAATACTAAGAAAACACTGATCAAGCCGGGAATCCGGAGAGTGGATTTACAGGGATTCTCACTGTTTCCCACGGTGATTCATGAATAAATCGGTATTTCCGCAACAAATAATTCAAGGAAAAGATGTGATTAAAATGAGTAAAATTAAAATAATGACTGACTCAGCTTCAGACATAGACACAAAGCTTGCTGAAGAATACGGTGTGTGTGTTCTTCCTTTTACTGTAGTAATTGACGGAAAGGAATATGTTGACGGAATAGATTTCACACCCGATGAATTCTATGAGAAAATGGCTTCATGTTCTGATTTTCCGAAGACCTCACAGGTAAGAATGGATCAGTTCACAGAAAAATACGAACAGTTCTATAACGATGGAGTAAAGGATCTTATTTACGTTTCCATTTCCTCAACAGGATCTGCTACACACAACAATGCGCTGAAAGCAAGAGAGGAATTCTACGAAAACCATCCTGAAGCAAAGGATAAATTCAGGATCACAGTTATCGACTCGATGAACTACACATTCACTTACGGCTATCCTGTTATCGAAGCCGCAGCAAAGGCTGCAAGAGGATGTTCATCTGAAGAGATCATCGCTTTTATCGAGGAATGGATAAGCTGTACTGA
>JBGUVZ010000593.1:0-6734 GCA_045220685.1 Oscillospiraceae bacterium
GTTCTTCTCTTTCTGAGATAGTTTTACCTTCATCACTTTCAACTATAGGAAATTACGCATTTTCAGGTTGTTCTTCCTTGACAGCAGTGACTATTCCTGCATCAGTACAGAAAGCAGGAGATGCTGTATTCAGTTCATGTGAAAATCTGAAAGAGGCAGGATTTGGTGAAGGAACGGAAACTGTTCCGGCTAATATATTCAAGGAATGTAAAACTCTCTGTAAGATTTCTATACCTGATACAGTTACTTCTATCGGATCCAGTGCATTCAGTAATTGTATAGCACTTGAATCTGTTGATTTCCCTGAAAAATTAGCTTCTATCGGAAATAATGCATTTTATGGCTGTACATCACTTGAAAGCATTGCGTTCCCTGATTCAGTTAATACAATAGGTGAAGGTGCATTCTCAAAATGCGGCTCACTGACTTCAGTTGCTTTTTCGAATAATCTCGAAACAATTCAAAGAAATGCATTTTCTAACTGTGTAAAACTTACAGAAGTAACTATGCCGGATTCTCTTAAGACTATAGGAGACGGTGCATTTTCTGATTGTGCGCTTCTTGAAAATGTCGTACTTAATAACGGACTTGAGAGCATGGGTGCAAATGTATTCGCGAAATGTGTAAGTATTTCATCAGCAGTGATTCCGGCAACACTTGCAAAATCAGGCTCATATGTTTTTTCAGGATGTAATAATCTGAAAAAGGTTGAATTTGCTGCAGGTACCGTGAATATCCCTGCAAGAGTTCTTGACGGTTGTTCATCTGCAACAGAGATCATTATTCCTGAAGGCGTTGAATCAATAGGAGAATATGCATTTCAGAACTGCATAAACATAGCGGAAATAACTATTCCGAATACAGTAACATCAATAGGAAATTATGCATTTTCAGGCTGTTCATCTTTAAATAATATAACAATTCCTGCTTCAGCAGCAAGTATCGGAAATTATGCTTTTAACGGATGTACAGGCGCAGATAATATTGTTTTGTCCGAAGGTCTGACTTCAATCGGAGCAAATGCGTTTAAAGGCTGCAGTATGCTGAGTTCAATAGTAATTCCTTCTACAGTTACAACAGCAGGTGAAAATATTTTTGCTTCCTGTGAAAAACTGAAAACAGTAACATTTACTGAAGGAATGGCAGATATACCAGCTAATATTCTCAGCGGTTCAAGCGCAAGTGAAATTGTACTTCCTTCAACAACTGTTTCTATCGGAAGCAGAGCCTTCAGCGGCTGCAAATCTCTTGCTGGTATTGTATTCCCTGAATCACTTGTTTCTATTGGCCCGAATGCATTTAACGGCTGTTCTGTTCTTGACAATTTAAAATTTAATGCATCACTTCAGAAGATCGGTTCTGGTGCATTTAACGGTTGTACTGGTATTACCGAACTGAAATGCCCAGAGGGACTTGAAGTTATAGAAGCAAATGCATTTTCAGGCTGTGTAAATATTTCTTCTTATACATTGAATGAAGGACTTACAACTATTGGATCAGGTGCATTTAATGGTAATTTAAAATTAAGCAGTATTACTATTCCGTCTACAGTTACATCAATTGCTTCAGGAACATTTAATGGCTGTACAAATCTGGAAACTATGATTTTCGCTGATGGTATGACTGCAGTTCCTGATAATGCTGCGAACGGATATATAAGTCTTAAGTCAGTTACAATCCCTGATACTGTTGTTTCTATAGGTAACAACGCTTTTAACAAGTGCAGCGGTTTAACTGCGGTAAAACTTCCTGAAAATCTCGATACAATAGGTAATTACGCTTTTCAGGGATGCACTTCATTCGAAAGCATAGCTCTTCCGGCATCTGTAACTAAATTAGGTTCCTCTGCATTCAAAGATTGTACTAAAGTTTCAGAGATCACTCTTAATGAAGGGCTTCTGACAATCGGCGATAATGCATTTAACGGATGTATTGAACTTACAGAAGTAACTATTCCTTCAACTGTTACAACATGTGGTCATACCATATTCGGAAATTGTACAAAGCTTAATAAAATCACATTTGCTAATGGAATAACAAAAATTCCAACATATTTTCTCGCATGGTGCAAAACAGTTACTGAAGTGGTACTGCCTGATACTGTTGTTTCTGTAGGAAACTCTTCTTTTTCAAACTGTTCATCACTCAGCACTATAGTGCTTCCTTCAGGTGTGGAGACAATAGAGGGTTATGCTTTCCAGGGATGTACATCTCTTAAAGATGTAGTGATCCCGGAATCAGTAAAGACTGTTTCAGATTATGCTTTTGCTGACTGTACAGCAGTTGAAAGTATTAAGGTTCTTTCATCAGCAACAGTTGTTTCAACCACTGCATTTAATAACTGCGGGGCACTTCAGGAATATCCGGTTCCTCATATTTCATATACTCTTATGAAAAAATCTTCTTCAGTCTCAGGCGATGCAGAATTAGCTGAAGATAATATTTCACGTTACAGAGTTGAAGTAAAGGATATCACTTCCGGCACAGTACTTGCTGTTAAGTATACAAATAATAAGATCATTCTTCCTGCAGACAAGGTAAATGCAGGTGATGAAATTCAGATAACTGTTACATCCGGTGATATAGCTACTGAAGTAATAAATTTAACACTTGATGAAAAATCGAGTTCCAGCGCTGATATTGTTGTAAAGGAACGCGGATATATTTCTGTTCCGTATACAGAAAATGAAGCTGAGCCAGGTAAAGTATACGCTGTACTTTTTAATGAAGAAGGAAAGAATACAGGAATTACGATCACTGGTGATAAAGGTATCATCAAATCCAAGGCACTTGAAGACGGAAGCTATAATATCGTTATTATTAAGACAGATTATGATTACTGGAATTACAGCGATATTAAGGAATACGCTGAAAGAGGCCTTGAAAACGGAAAGGATTATACAGTTTTAAAGGCTGATATAAAATCAGGCAGTATATTTACTGTTGATCCGATTGCTGTAAGTGCATGCAGTGTGAAGAATATCAGCATCCTCAATATGGATTATACACTTTTCACAGCGAATGCTAATCAGGTTCATGTAGACGGACTTATCAACTACACACTTAAGTATAAGATTAAAGATTCGTTCGCTGACAAAAACATAACCAGAACTACACTTACCGTTGCGCTCCCGAATAATATAATGTTAATTGATAACAGTATATCATTTAATAATGCACCTTTCAGCGGAGCAACTATCAGCGGTCAGAATGTGCTTACAATACCGGTGGCTGATATTTCAAGCGGTACAGTAAAATTCTCTGCCCGCCCTGTTGCAAACGGAAAGTTTGAGACTACTGTAAAGCTTAACTATTCACTTGACGGAAAATCTCATTCAGAAAAAATAGATACTGTCAGAATAGATGTTCCTGTTGTAACAGTATTCGGAGAAACTACAACAAACACAGGTGTTCTTGATATTTCCGGTATTGCTCCTGAAAATTCAAGAGTTGATATTTATGACGGACAGGAGCTGATAGCAACCACTACATCAAATGATATCGGTAAGTATTCAGCTACAGTAAAACTGGAGAAGAATTCTGAGCGTACACATCTTATCACATCAGTTTCAAATGATGTTGTTTCAAATATTCTCAACGTATTATATGATGAAGGATATCCGGCAGTAAAGGGATTTATTCTTGAACATAACAGAAGTAAGTATGATCTGACTGCATCCGTTCTTGAGGGAACAAGGCCGCATATTTCAATAGTTCCTTCAAAGGATTTCAAGTTCACAATAAAAATGACCAATTCAAACAAGATCAGGTCACTTTCTGTTACAAGCAACAAGAACGGTGAAATCAAAAGTATTCCTGCAGTGTATGACAAGGAAAATGATGTATGGATAGCTGAGGGTATGTTTGATCCGGCTAAACGTTCCTATGTTCCTGGTACAATAAATATTTCCTTCTCACTAAAGTCACAAAGTGATATTCAGAATAAACTTGATGAGGTCGAGGCTGAACTGGAGAAGCCTTTCCCGGAAAAAATAGATGTAGGTGAAACCGCTTCTGATATAGTAATCACAGAAGATATGGTGAACAGCAATAATATCCCGCAGGTATTCGTAAATGCAACTGTAGATATTAAAGAAAACACCAACATTGCCCAGGAAAAAGAAATAAGAACGGAAGACGGTTCTTCTATCAATGTACGTTCTGAAAGAACTAAGACTATCGTTGAAAACGGCAAAACGGTTTCGGTAAGCTCTCTTACACATAAAGATCTTGTTGATAATGGATATACTAAAACGGATCATGGATACGTAAAATATGTCATAAATGATACTGTCGAGAATCCGGACGGATCAGTATCGAAAAGTTATTCACAAATCATTATCAAGGATGCCGCAAAGGATGCAGCCGTAGAGGATGCAACTGTAACTTTCGTTAATGAATTATTATCGTCGAAAATTGCCGATAGGACTGGAAGTAAGATTCTTCAGAATTCTTTTTCAATAGCGTATACAGGCATTGACATGGTTAAAGATGCCAACGATGCGTATAAAAGAGATTTAAGGGCTGATACTCTTATGAGTCTGATTCCTGAGGGAGATCCGCGAAGAGAGCAGCTTGAATCAATTAGGGCTCAGAATGCAGCTCTTGAAACAATAAGAGTTGTTGAGGATATAGGCCTTATAGCTGCAGCAGTAGCCGGAGTAGCTCTTGTCCCTTGGGGATTAGCAATTCTGGCTGGGTCTATTATTCTGGATACTGGTCTTGATTTATGGGCAGATGATCTGGATGAACAGCTTAAATCTTTAGGCGAAGGCGCACAGTTCGGATGGTCTGTCGATCCGAGCGGCTATGTGTACAGCGGTAGTGAAGACAACAGACTTAAGGGTGTTAAGGTTTCACTTTACTACAAGAAGAATATGGATGATGATCCTCAGTTATGGAATGCGGATAAGTATGATCAGACAAACCCTACATACACAAATACAAGCGGTGAATATGCATGGGATGTTCCGGAAGGATTCTGGCAGGTAAAATGTGAGCTTGAAGGATATGAAACAACATACAGCGACTGGCTTACAGTTCCGCCTCCGCAGTTTAATGTAAATATTGAAATGAAGAAAACAGGTGAACCAGAAGCAGAACCAACAGGCGAACCTGAAACAACACCAACAGTTGAACCTGAAGTAACACCAACAGCTGAACCTGAGACAGCACCAACAACTGAACCGGAAGCAGTACCAACAGCTGAGCCGGAAACAGCGCCAACAGTTGAATCGGGAGCGCCACCAACAGGTGAAGCTGAAGTAACACCAACAACTGAACCGGAAACAGTACCAACAGTTGAACCTGAAGTGACACCAACAGGCGACCCTGAAGTAACACCGGAAGATGTAATTGCTGGGGATATTAACTCAGATGGTGTTGTCAATGCTATGGATTTCCTTGTACTGAAAAAATATATTCTTGGAACTATGGCTCTTGATGACAATCAGCTTAAAGCAGCTGATATAAATAACAGCGGTTCAGTAAATGTGTTTGATATTCAGGCACTTGTAAAGATGCTTAGTGTATGAAACAGACTATGATGAAATTATTTTCGGTTTCTCTTATTGTAGTTATTGTAGTTGCTTTTGTGTTGCGTTTTCTGCTTTCACCGGAAGGTGTTCAGGGCCTGTGGCGTAAAATAGCAATTAATACTATTACTATGATTGTTGTAGGGCTGATAGGAATGAAAATATTATCACTTAATGATAACTGGGCTCACAATGCAAAAATACGTATTGTTCTGGGCATTGTTGTTTTTATTCTGACTGTTTTGATTTCTGTTCCGTGTATTACAGATTTTTCTTCAGAACATGAAGTAAGGGAAGTATTAAAGTCTTCATGCAAACTTTTTCACGCCAGTCACAGTTACTATATTTTACTTAATACCGGCGAAAAAATAGAAATAGCCAGTGATACATATTTTTCGCTTCTTGGAATAAAAGACTGTACTCTCACGATAGAATATTATCCAAACACCAAGACTGCAGTAAAAATATCAGGTTATAAGTGATATCAATGCAGTACCGATTGAACGGTTGCTTGCGGACACATAACTATTAATCAGTCAAAAAGGGAGAATGCTTTAGCTTCGGCGGGTATTCTCTCTTTGATTTTATTTAAAACAGGTATTTATGACTTCTTCATTAGAAGAAGTGCGTATTAGATGAAGAAATTCATAAAAACTGAATAATAAAAATTATTAACTGTCTAAAAAAAGACTTTAATAAGAATAACTTATGCATCGTGCACAAGTAAAAACCATCTTTTATATATAATAACGAAAAAGTATATCGTTTCATGATTTTTTTTAGATAAACTATTGACAATGAACGAACACGGTGCTATAATAAGATCATGAGATACGGGATTATATCTCAAAGTAAAATTTTAATTTTTTTATTTTAAGAAAGGTGGATTTTTTATGAAAAAGTTTATGGGCAGAACAATGGCTAAGATGAACGAGAACCGAAGGAACGGCCGCAAGGCACTTAAAGGTTTTACACTCGTTGAAATCATCGTAGTACTCGTAATTCTCGCAATTCTCGCAGCAGCAATGATTCCGGCACTTACGGGATACATCGATAAGGCTAAGGAAAGAACAGTAATCGCTGAAGCAAGAAACGTACTTACAGCAGCTCAGACAATGGCAAGTGAAGAGTACGGTTTACATGGCATGAAAAATCTTGGTGGTACTGATGGAAAGGCTACAAATGGTGGAACTTGGTGGG
>JBGUVZ010000594.1:0-5441 GCA_045220685.1 Oscillospiraceae bacterium
ACTACGGAAGCGTTTTCGCCGCGGATTATCGCAGCATCTTTTGCGGTACCTGTACTTGCCGCTTCGGCATTCTGAAATACCATTTCCGCTGCGGAAGTTTCTGATGGTGAGAAAATATCACCTCTTACTAAACCTGCCTGTGAAGCCATACATGCCGCCGTCAGGAGGGCAAGGCTCCGCCATGTCTTTTTACACATACAAACCCTTCTTTCTAAAAACAATCAGTGAAGCAGCAAACACATAAAATGCTTCACCTTCTTCTGCACTGACCGTGAAAATGATCTGCTGTTCCTTAAAAATCTGCATTTGTGGATAAGTTCCACAAAAACTTTACACAATCATTAAATTTATTATATCATCAAACCTCGCAATAATCAATAGGCGGTTCACAATTTTTGATAATATGAACAATTATCCGGTAGCATATCCGGCGAGACGGATATGCGTGACGGGGGAATACGAGGCTTCGAACCGGGCCTCTGCGCTGCAAATCAGCACATTTCTAAACAAAACAGGCAGTGTCGGTAATGAGCACTGCCTGTATGTTTATAATGTTTGTTATGAAAAATTTCTTGTTATTGTCGTTACGCTGCCATTTCGGCAAACTCTTCAAATGAATCAGTAAAACCTGTGAATCCGTTGAGATCAAGGAAAGTAAATTCTTTGTCTTTCAAGCCAAGTGAGATGACAAAGTCAATTTTTCCAAGATGGTATTCAACGGCAATGGTTCCGTCTTCATACCTGTAAGTTTCTTTTTCGGCTCCGTCGAGTACAAGATGCTTTTTGTGTGTTTCAACGTAATCCATGATTTTTTCTACGATTCTGATTTCTTCCCCAGAAAGATCAGATGCTACATTAATGTCCATCATATTTACCCCGCCTTTCATAACTCTTCAAATCTCTGATTCTTATCCTTTAAGAATCATAAAGAACTGATATGTATATTATATACTAAACTTCGGGATATTACAAGTGTATTTTAATAAAAAAAATCAATGGTTGATTTAGTTATTGTGCATAATGCATATTTAAAAATACAAATTTGCGATGACTGAAATTTGTTTTTGGTGAAAACGATGACATTCGCATAAAACGGATATGAAAAGGCCCCGGTCAGCATTCGTCAGCTTCTGACCGGGGCCTGATTTATTTTTAAGGAGATGAAAAAGCTTTACTGTGCGTATACCTTATCGTCGTACTTGTAAAGAACAAGTGTTACGTTGAGGTTACCGTTGAGTGTTCTGATCTCGTCGATGAAAGCCTTCTGGTTTGCACTGTTGTTCATTTCAATGCTGTAGATGAGTTCGAAGAGTGTACCGAATTCTGTAGTCTTTACTCTCTTGAGTCTCCAGTCGGTTGAGTACTTGTTGAGTACATTGTCGAAGAGACCTACGTAGTTGAGGTTTTCAGGAATTGAGATCTTGAGAGTCATGCTGCTTGTTGCCGGAGCACCGAACTTTGTCTTGTGAAGAATTGCGATGATAGCAGCGATGATTAAAAGGAAGATAAATGCGTAGCCTACATAACCGAGACCGCAGATAAGACCTGTTGCTGTTGCGTAGAATACGTAAGCGATCTGTTTCGGATCACCAGGGGCACTTCTGAATCGTACAAGAGTGAAGGCACCTGCAAGACTGAGTGAGCTTGCCACGTTGTTTCCGATGGTTGCTATTACAATGGCTACGATAGGAGGGAGCATGATGATGGTCCATACATAACTCTGTGAGTAGCCTTCCTTTTTGTTTGTGATGAGATAGATGAGGCTGATTATGAAACCTGCTGCGACTGCGCTGAGAGTCGCTATAAGAAATGTGTTCAGAGCGAGTTCTGAATCCTGAAAAATTGAATTGAACATATTTAAACTATCCTTTCAGTATTATGGAAAGCATAGGTCTGATCAAGCCGTGTTTCTTCTGCAGACGTAGCTTTCTTTGAGAAAATCTTTAGTGTGTCTCTGTTACAAATGCTTTGAAAGCACGTCCGTATTTTGAAAAACTTGTTTTGTATATTCCGAGCTCTGCGAGTTTTTCAGAAAGCCACATTGGCATTGAAGCACCGATCTTGATCTCCATGAGATACTGACCTGGAGCGAGGAGCTGTACACCGTAGTTCGGTTTGTCGAGACTTACGTCGAATCTTCTCTGCGTGATCGCACGGTCAAATGTAAGTCTGAAGCTTGAGTCGTCCTTGCCGAAGTAGGCTGATCTCTGGTAGCTTATGTACTGTTTCGGCTCAACCGGATAATTCTTTAAGAATACTACGAGTTCGTTGAGCACTTGATGCTGTATGTAAGCCTTGGAGCCTGTTGAGCTTAGTTCCGGAAGTTTTCCCTCAAGAAGGAACGCGTTAGCCTGTGCAAGTGTAAGCGAGATCCTTCTCTTTGTTACAATTCCGCCGATCTTTTTCTTGATCTCAAGGAATACCATATCGTCGTCCTTGGCTGGAGATGCGTAGCTGCGGAGTCTGATCTTTTCCTTGTAGTATGGCTTTTCAAGAGATTCTCTTATAAGGTAGTTGTCCGGAGTATCATAGTATACGTTGTAGATGCCGTATTCCTTACCGCCTACGCAGTATTCATCAAAATTCATGTACTCACTAAGTACGGAGCTGAGTGCACGATACTGATCTTCGTCCAGAATGAATTTGATCTCTTGTCTCTTGAAAGTACTGATTGCCATAGAATCACATCCTTATCCTGTATTTTGTGTAATCGTTGTAATCCCGGAATCCCGTTTCCCTTTTGACAATTTCATTGTAAAATATTTATCTTAAAATAATCTTAAAGGTTTTAAGATTATTTGCGGGTATATACTATTATAATATCGGCAAAAGAGATAAATGAAATCTGTTTTCACACAGTTTTCTGTTAATTGTTACATTGAAGAAACAGAAAAAACACATTTGCCGTTTATAATCAGGGTGTAAAAAGAAAAAAGTCGGCAAAATATGACGGCAAAACCGCAATATTTGAAAAGCAAAAACACGCAGATCTCCCTTCATAAAATGTAAAGTTTATTTTTTAATCGTAATCGGAAAGAGGTTGTATCAATGAAAAGATCAAAAAGAAATACCAGATCAGTATTATGCGGTGCATTGGCACTTGCTCTGGCAGCTTCATACGCAGGATTTTCATCAGCTATGAGTGATAAAGTGAATGCTGCAGATGACACAAAAAAAGAAACTCTGTACGGAGACATAAATGGTGACGAGGTCGTAAACACAGCTGACCTTTTAACCATGTCAAAATATCTTTTAGGCTCTGACGTGAAGATCGTTAAGGAAAACGCTGATTTAAACAGCGACGGAAAAGTGAATGTCATTGATGTCATTCTTTTAACTGGAAAGCTTACCGGTGCTGAGACAGATCCTACAACAGAACCGACAACTGAACCTACTGCAGAGCCAACAGCAGATCCGACAACTGAACCAACAACTGACCCGACATCAGATCCAGGAACAGATCCTGTGGAAGAAACAAAGACCATTACACTTAACGGTGCTTCAGCAACTGCAGAAGGAAGCGGCGTTAAGGTAGAAGGCAGCATTATCACAATCAGTGAACCGGGCTCATATTCTATAAGCGGTAAGCTTAACGACGGACAGATCATCGTTGACGTTGACAAGACAGCTTATCCGGAAGGTGCAGTTGAACTTTCACTTGAAGGTGCCGAGATCACATCAACTACTAATTCACCAATATATGTTGCAAGCATTGCAGACGAATGTGTTATCAAGCTTAAGAAGGGCACAGAAAACATCATCTCAGATGGTAAGGAATATACCAATGCTGATGAGTCAAGCGGTGCTATCTATTCAAAGGATGACCTTAAGATCAGGGGCAAGGGTAGCCTTACTGTAAACGGCAACTGCACAGACGGTATCGTAAGCAAGGATTCAGTCAAGATCTTCAACGGTACAGTTACAGTAAATGCAGTGGATGACGGTATCAGAGGCAAGGACAGCGTTAAGATCGGCGATTCTGATGATACTGAATTCACAGATCTTATCGTAACAGTAAACAGTGCTTCAGGTGACGGCATCAGAGCTACAAACGGTTCTGAAGAAGGCAAGGGTAAGGTCATCATCAACGGCGGTACTGTAAATATCACATCATACTTAGACGGTATTCAGGCTGAGCAGACCTTCACAATGAACGGCGGAGACCTGACTGTCAAGACATATGAAGGAAGCACATACACAGCTTCAGGTTCATCTGCAGGTGAACAGCAGCAGAATCCATGGGGCGGCGGAGGCGGCTTCGGCTTTGGTATGGACGGAAACGCCAACAAGACCGATGTTTCTGCAAAGGGTATCAAGGCTGTCGGCATCTACGATGAGGCAGGCACAACATGGCAGTCAGGCGGCGACATCATCATCAAGGGCGGTACTATTACTATAGATTCATCAGATGATGCTCTCCACTGCGGCGGCAGCATGACTATCACAGGCGGCATATTCACAATAGCAACTGCTGATGACGCGTTCCATTCTGATCACGAACTCACCATCGGCACAAAGGATGCAGGTACATATGACGATGTACAGATCTATGTTTCAAAGTGCTACGAAGGTGTTGAAGGCGTAACTATCAACCAGAACTCAGGTACAGTCTATGTTGTATCAGGTGATGACGGATACAATGCAGCAGGCGGTAACGACGGTTCCGGCAACGTAAATCAGGGCCCTTGGGGCGGCGGAGGATTCGGCGGCGGATCTACCGGCACACTTAACGTAAACGGCGGCCTTGTAGTTATCAACTCTGCAAGCGGCGACCATGACGCTCTTGACTCAAACGGCGACATCAACCTTAACGGCGGCTATGTATATGTAAATGGTCAGGAACCTCTTGACTGCGGTGACGGCGGAAGCTACTCTATCAAGTACAACGGCGGCAGCGTTATCACAATGACAGCAGGCAACACAAACCTCAAGACAGTTTACTCATTCAAGGATTCTTCCGGAAATGTGATCGCATCATTCTACGGTGCATCAGGCAATGCAGGTCAGAACTGCACAAACTCAACTGCATGGACAGGCGGCACAGTTACAGGCGGAACAGCAGTATGCGGCGGCAATGTAACTCTCGGCGGCACAGTAAGCGGTGACACACAGATCACATCTGCTTCATCATCCGGCGGAATGCAGCCAGGCGGTCCTGGCGGACGTCCGGGAAGAAACGGTTAATAATCAGATAACTATTCATATACTTTTTTCATCATTATATCTCTTTTTCGCAGTGGACGCACCAATCCTGCGTTCACTGCAAACTATGAAATTTTCCCCCAAATTTTCATACCTTAACGCAGACCGCTCTCCGGTATATTTCCGGAGAGCGGTTTGTGGTGTTTATTCGTGGAAATGATAAATGAACTGTGGTAAGTCGTGCCGCAGAAAGGTTGAACCGAAGCTTCGCTCCGGTTCGATTGAAATTCAAATTTTCA
>JBGUVZ010000595.1:0-4286 GCA_045220685.1 Oscillospiraceae bacterium
ACTCGGAATGAATCCGGAGAATTCGCATGCCCTTGTGGTTACCCCGAACGGCAACATTCCGATAACAGAGGTCGGAAGATATGCTGCGGGTCCTGATCGTTCACAGACAAGAATGTCGGGCGGATATTACAGTGTCTATACGGCTGTACCTGAGACAAACAGAGGTGCGTCACTCTATACTGCACCGCCGGTGAATCAGATAAACAGTATGAGCAGGCAGGCTGCGGGTTACAGACCAGGCTATATGAAAATGCAGACCACACAGATGGCAGCCAAAGCAGGTCCTGTTTCAATGCGTGCTCCTGTACGCCCTAACCAGAACGGAGTCAACAATCTGCTGAAGAACAAACTCAACACATTATTTGAGGAAGACGATGCAGAGGAGTAATAATTCATGAGCAAATCAGGATCAAAGTCCGGTGAAAAGAAGCAGACCGGACGCTCATTTTCAGCACTCAATTTTATCCTTTTGCTTCAGCTGATCCTTATGTTTATTCTCTCAATGGGAATAACGGAGATCATTAGCACAAGCGCGGAACGAAGCGCTGATGACTACATGATCACGATCGCAGATGAACGCAGCAGGATAATCAGGAATTATGTGGAAAGCGCTGAAAACACCCTCAGTGCCTACAGTCATGCCGGTGAGATACATGAAGTTCTTGAAAAGCCGGATGACAAGGCGACAGTCGAAGCTGCACAGAAGTACACCGAGGAATTTTCAGACGATATAATCAATCTTGAAGGTATATATGTAAGCACCTGGGAGACAAAAGTTCTTGCCCATACAAACCGATCCACCGCTGGAGTTACCACAAGGACCGGCGATTATCTGAAGGAACTTCAGCAGGCACTTAAGGTATCCGGAGGCGGCGTTTACAACACCGGAATAATCACGTCTCCTGCAACGCAGAGACAGGTCGTTTCCATGTACAAGGCGGTTTATAACGGCGGCGACGATCCGGCAGGGCTTGTCGGACTCGGTGTTTACACGGACGGTCTTATCAGACAGCTCGATTCAATCAGTGAGCACGATCTGAAAGGTGCTTTTTATACCATGCTCGATCTTAATGATATGAAATATATCTTCCACGAAGACAAGGAAAAGATCAGCACTGAAGCGGCAACATACGAGCTTTCACGTATAAGTGAAGTACTCAAGGCAGATGGCAGAGATACCAGCGGTAAGTTCAGCTACACCATGAACGGACAGAAGTACATTTCAGTTTACTCCTACATGAGTGATCTTAACTGGCTGTTTATGATAGATGCGACTGAAGCCAGCGTATACAAGCTTTCGGCCAGCATGCGCGGCTACATGATAGTTTTCTGTATTTTCTGTTTCATACTCATTGTTCTTTTCAACGTCCTCAACAAGAAACGTGAAGATACTGCAAAGAGCCTTGATTCAGTTGTTGAAAAACATGAAAAAACAAGAGAGTCACTTAACAATGCGGTGTACAACGACTTCCTTACGGAACTCAGAAACCGTATCTCATTTTCAAGCGACTTCGAAGCCGGCAAGGTGAATCCTGCAGAAGACGAAGCTTATTACTTTGCACTTTTCAATATAAAGGATTTCAGCAGTGTGAACATTGCCTACGGTGAGGAAGCAGGCGACATGATCCTCATTACTACGGCAAAGCTTATCCACAGTTTCTTCCCGGATGCGGATGTTTACCGTACCGGATCAGATGAATTCCTGGTGGCAAAGAAGCTTAAAAAGGGCCTTGCAGGTCAGAGCGCATTTTTAAACAGCATAAACATTGCACTTTTAAGCCTTTCAAAGCCTTTTGAAGTAGGGGACGAAAAGATAAGCGTTCCATTTGAAGTAGCGGTTGCATCAAAGAGCAAAAACGTAAACATATCAGTTCTTCCGACACTCAAGAATATTATGCGGAGCAGTACCAAGGGTGCGGTTTCCGTAACGGATCTTGATCTTGAACTTCCGGAAGACAAACAGTAAAAACAAAACGGCGGCGGATATTTCGTTTCTGAAATATCCGCCGCTTTTTAAATGGAGGGTTTTATCCGTTTTTACGGTTTTTGTTTTTCTGACGCTTGTTAGCTTTTTTCTTTTCCTTTGCCTGTGCAAAGCTTTCTGCTTTGGCCGTTTCGTCGATTTCGGTTTTTCTTTCCGGTTTTGCTTCAGCCTTTTCGGTATTCTCCGGTTCAGACTCTTTGACCGGTTCAGGATCGCCTGCCGGTTCAGCTGCCGTTTCAGGAGCTGATTTTGGTTCCGGTGCCGGTTTTTCCGTTCCGGCGATGTCGGAATAGTCACTGTCGTCTGTTTCCTTAGCTTTTCCGACGATAACTGTTTCGTCTTTCGGCTTTTCCACGAGATCAACTGTTTCCCAGCGTTCCTCGTATTCAGGTACATCAACTGTTATTTTTCCGTTTTCGTCAATGTTGTAGTGCGGTGATCTCAGACGAAGCTCAAATTCATCGTGTGTGAGCGGCTTGTCGAAAAGGAAGCCCTGAACGACGCTGCATGAGGCTTTTTTGAGGAAGTCGAGCTGACCTTCAGTTTCTATGCCTTCGCATATAACTGTTCTGTCGAGGTCGTTTATCATCTGGATGACGTTTTCAAGCATTTTTTCCTGATGGATATCATCGGAGTTGGTCTTTGCAAGGAATGACTTGTCAATCTTGACTACGTCCACGTTGATATCCTTGAGCATCGACAGTGATGAGTATCCGGTTCCGAAGTCATCGATCGATGTGCGTATCTTTGCGCGGTTCATCTTATCGACGAAGATGATGAGCGCTTCGTAGTCGGTGTATCCGGACGATTCCGTAAGTTCTACTTCAAGAAGCGCAGGATCGACACCGTATTTTTTCATTATAGCGAGTATTGAATCTGCGAAGTTCGGATTTGCGAGGTTGAGCTTTGAGAAGTTTGATGAAATGGTTACAGGTTTTATTCCTTTCATCTCCCACTCACAGATATGCTGACAGACTGTTTCAAATACGAAGAAGTCTACTTCTGTTATAAGTCCTTCATTTTCAAGGACCGGAACGAATTCAGCAGGTGAGGTTACATTTCCGTCCTGTATCCATCTGATAAGCGCTTCTGCGCCGCAGAGTTCGTTGGTCGATATGTTTACTTTCGGCTGATAGTACACCTTAAATTCGCCTTCGCTCATTGCACGGCGGAAGTCGGTGATTATACGGTTGTTCTCAACCATTGACTCCAGCATAGATTTTTCAAAACGGATTATGAAGTTGTTGTTTGACAGACGCGCATTCTTGAGTGCAACAGATGAGTAGTTTATTGCATCCTGAACGCTGTCATTTTTGTCTACTTCATAAATACCGCTTCGAATCGAGATCTGGATAAGATCGGTCACTCCGTAGGCGGAAAGATTGATCCATGTTTCGGAAAGCTTTTCTATAAGGTCGTCTTCATGACCCTTCTTGACAAGAATGATGAAGTTGTCGCTGCCGGTTCTTGCGCAGTATTCGCCCGGTTCAAGATGACCTGAGATTATTCCGGCATACTGGATAAGAAGAATGTCGCCGAGACTTGTGCCTATCTTGGAGTTGATGAACTTGAAGTTTCTTATGTTGAGCTGTACTATTGAATAATCAGAAAGATTTCCCTTGCGTCTGAGGCTTTCGCCTTTTTCGACCAGGCTGTCGTAATTCATTATTCCGGTCAGCAGATCCTTTTTGGCGAATGAAGACCAGAAGGTGAAAAGGAAGGCGACACAGATACCGAAAATCGCAGCAATCAGAAGGAATATCTGAAGCTTGAGTATGTTGAGCTCGTGGTATATGCTGTCTGCTTTACTGTCGACCCCGACTATGCCTGCTACCTTGCCCTGTGAATTCATTACCGGAGCATAGGCACTGATGTAGGATCCCCATTTATCTGAAGTAAATGTATCATCGCAGCAAACCTCACCTTTGAATGCAGGCTGGAGGTATTCGTTCATGGGATATTTTTCACCGTAAGGAGCACGCCCCTCTTTGGAAGGGTCTGCGTCAACGACGAATATCAGATCTTCGCCCTGCATTTTCATGGTATAAATGTAGTCAACCGAGCTTGATTTTTCATATTTTGAAAGGACATCGAAGATCTCAGCGTATTCCGGATCTTTTTCCGATGTTATCTTTTCAAATTTATCACCGTATTCCCGGTTCAGTTCATCTGATACGATCGCAACTACGTCCTTGGCTGAAGCTTTTCTCTTGTCGAGAATACCGCCGCTGATAGTTTTATATATAAAGAAGCCCATGACACTGAAGCACAGTGCGGCTATAATGAGTATCGTAACTGATGT
>JBGUVZ010000596.1:0-2327 GCA_045220685.1 Oscillospiraceae bacterium
ACCGATGATAAAACTGCAGCAGTCGTGAAATTCGGCATTGCAGATGAATATAATCCAGATCAGTATAAGGCTCAGGTACGCATAGAAAAAGGAGTTGTCAGGACCAGATCAATTAATAACAAGAACATCTGGAAACTGGACACTCGGGAAAACGCAATTGAAAGCCACGAATTTATTGCCACAGAGAATGGTATTTATACAGCACGAATTGCCGGGAACGATTTACAACCTTATCTCTTCACATTCGAAGTAACCGGTATAGAAAATACCCAGGAAAAAGAAAAACCAACAAATAGTGAGATTTCCGGAAATGCGAATAATCAAACCGCACTGGTAAATGAAAGACTTAATTTCCGGGCTCATCCAAACAAAAATGCTGATAGGTTATCGACTCTTGATGTAGGAACACGCGTATATGTCTACCAAAGTGGAATGAATGAAAAAGCCGAAGAATGGAGTTATATCCGCATAGGTGATCAAACAGGTTACGTAATGACAAAGTCCCTGACATTCTATGACAATGAAGCGCATCCACAGCCGGATCAACAGCCTGAAGCACCAGAAGAGCCCGATCATCCAGTTCAGGAGGCAATCGCAGAAAGCGAACCTGCAGAACAGTCTGTTATGACCGCTTCTGATATGCGTAAGTATATCCGTATGCTGGAAGATCAGATTGAGGATCTTGGTCTGGAACTGCCGGAGTTTGCTGCGGACACAACCCAGGAAGCATATTTGAAAGCACTAGAACAGGTTCTCCGTGACAATGGATATGATTTCTAAGTGATCATAACAGAGCGTCTGATGACTTCTTCTCAGGCGCTCTGTTCTTCCGGCTATATAACTGGATACAAGAAAACTATGTTTTACAGAAACGATCATTTGAATTGATATGATGAGTCCATCAAATAACTCATCATCCGAAATAAGAGAGGAGCGTCTCAAATGAAAAATCGAAAGTGCAAGATCCTTTCACTACTGGCCCTGATTATTATAGTCAGTTTGATATCTTGCATATGTGAAGTAAAAGCCGATGCAAATGTGATGGATAACGGCTCGGTTCAGTATGCTGTTGTGAAGGATGAAGACGGTTTACGTCAGTATATTGATAATGATGGTGCATACTCCAGCCGGGATGAAGTAAAATTTGAGGAATACACAAATCTGTATAAAATCATTATCGATGAACCTGGGAATTTGCTCATTTGTCCTTTATCGGATTATATAAGTCAGGGCCTCATAAAACCAGAAATTTACCTCTATTCAGATTTTAAAATGTCCTCAACATTGATGTCTGCTGATTTCTCAGCATCAGATCGGTCTCCGATAACACTCATTCACGTCGATCCCGGTACGTATTATTATCGTAGTATCGGAGGTGCTGCTAATGATCGGCGCAGTGATCGGAAAAATACCCTTACAGTATATGTTGGTTTTATTCCAGATGATCCTTCAAGTATTAAAGCAACTAAAATCTCCCAATCAGATATTCAAGAGACAGATAATAATTTTATAAATTATATACTCATTAACAATGCAGAAGAATTGGCTGATTACATTGATCTGAATGGAGCATGGTCAGCACAGGAAAAACTGTCAATCCATGAACTCGGCCAACCCTATGCCGTACAAATCAATGAACCCGGGGAACTGATTATATGTCCACTGGTAACACAAGCGCCCCACATGGGCATCTATTCCACAGATATTTCCGTTTTTACCAACAAAGATTTATCTTCAAAAATTCTGGACTCTGCTAAAGCACAGGGAAGCAATCGTTTTGATTATTATCATGTTACAGTGGATCCTGGAACCTATTATATCCAGGCCGTTGGGGGTGCAGCACCTTCCTGGGGCGATAATTATATGACTTTGTATGTTGGATTTATTCCTTCCAGCGGACAGTTGATTGAAAAGTATGAACCCGGCAATGATGAAAGCCATACATCACCGATTCAATATGCTATCATTCAGGATGAGAATAGTATAGTAAGTACTCTATTCAATCAAGAAACACCGGCCAGTCATCACGAACTGGATATGCACGAAGTTTCCGAACTATACTCGTTTACCGTTGATGAACCTGGAAAAATCGTTGTAGCCGCCATCACTGACGGATACGCCTCTAATGGATTTTATTTTACAGAACTATCTTTATTTTCCAATTCTGATGCCACATCAGCCATTCTGCGTCATAATGCATGTAATGACACAAATACCACCTATTCATGGATCCTGGTAGATAAAGGAACATATTATTACAGCATCAGGGGCGGCGCCACCTCAACGTATGAAAAAAAAGCAAAAACTGATGCCTATATCGGTTTTAT
>JBGUVZ010000597.1:0-2818 GCA_045220685.1 Oscillospiraceae bacterium
TTCTCATAGTTCTGCAGGAAGTTCTGAAGCCATGCAATGTGATTTTCGTCAAGGAAGTTTGTCGGCTCGTCGAGAATGAGGATCATCGGGTTTTCGAGAAGGAGTTTTGTAAGAAGAACCTTCATTCGCTGACCACCTGAAAGTTCGGAAACGTCGTGGTCAAGTCCGATCTCACCGAGACCGAGACCGTTTGCGTATTCCGTTATCTTGCTGTCGATAGTGTAGTAGCCGCTCTGGTCAAGAATTTCCTGGATCTCGCCTACGTCTTCCATCATGGCATTCATTTCATCTTCGCTTGCATCGCCCATTTTTTCATAGAGATCAAGCATTTCCTGTTCGAGGTCTGAAAGATGCTGGAAAGCTTCGCGGAGTACTTCACGGATGGTCTTACCCGGAGTAAGCGTACTGTACTGATCGAGGTAGCCTGTAGTGATGTGGCGGCACCATTCGATCTTTCCTTCGTCCGGCTGAAGTTTTCCTGTTATTATATTAAGAAATGTTGATTTACCTTCACCGTTTGCACCTACAAGGCCAACGTGTTCTCCCTTAAGAAGTCTGAAGGAGGAATCGTCAAGTATCTGTCTTGCACCGAAGCCGTGGGTAACGTGTTCAACATTGAGTATGCTCATTGAATTTTCTCCTTTACACAGACAGAGGGGGCAAAAGCCCCCTCTGCCAGAAAAACTGTTTATAATCAGCGTGGGGTTACGGGGGCGAAGCCCCGTAACTCTCATCTTAAGGAATCCGGCGAAGCCGGATTCCTGATTAAATCATTTCCTGTCTGATCAGATCTTGAACATTAATTCAGAGTAAACAGGGAATGGCCAGTATTTATCTGAAACTATTGTTTCAAGTTCATCAGCAACAGCTCTGAGTGACTGCATTCTGCTGAATACTTCGTCTCTGTAGAAACGTGATAATTTATAAACGTTGTCTGAAACATCCTTGGCATTTAAGAGTGCGTGCTCAAGTTCTTCAACTTCATTGTTCAGGCAGTTAAGTGAACCTGAAAGCTTGTTTGCGAGCTTTTCCTGTGCAGGATTTGTAATGCCGGCATTTCTCATTGAAGTGAGTGCATTGCATACGTCAGCTGTGTACTTCATAACTGCAGGATAGATCTGCTTCTTAACCATGTCGATCATAGTAAGTGCTTCAATGTTTATTACCTTTGAGTAGTTATCAAGAAGAACTTCAGTTCTTGAAGCGATTTCTACCTTTGAGTAAACTCTGAACTTTTCGAACATTTCTACGTTCTTGTCTGCAAGATATGTAGGAACGCAGTCAACTGTTGAAACGTAGTTAGGAAGATGTCTTACTTCTGTTGCTTCCTTTACCCATTCATCTGAATATCCGTTTCCGTTGAAGATGATGTTCTTGTTTTCCTTGTATGTCTTTACGAGAAGATCTCTGAGCTTATCATTGAAGTTTTCAGCACCTTCGAGTTCATCGGCAAATTCGCAGAGAACATCAGCAACTGCTGTGTTGAGCATAACGTTTGTGCATGAAATTGAATCTGCAGAACCGAGCATTCTGAATTCGAACTTGTTACCTGTGAATGCGATAGGTGATGTTCTGTTTCTGTCAGTGTTGTCCTTCTTGAATGAAGGAAGTGCGTCAACGCCGATCTTGAATTTAACGTTTGAGTTAACTTCTGCTTTTGTGTCATTTTCAAGAGAATCGAGGATGCCCTGAAGTTCGTCGCCGAGGAACATTGAAACGATAGCAGGAGGAGCTTCGTTTGCACCAAGACGGTGATCGTTTCCGGCACTTGCTGCAGAAAGTCTGAGAAGGTCTGAGTACTTGTTTACTGCCTTGATGAAAGCAACAAGAATTGTGAGGAACTGTGTGTTTTCAGTTGGTGTATCACCAGGATCGAGAAGGTTCTGACCATCGTTTGAAGCCATTGACCAGTTGTTGTGCTTACCAGAACCGTTTACACCTGCAAATGGCTTTTCGTGGAGGAGGCAAACAAGACCGTGCTTGAGAGCGATCTTCTTCATGAGTTCCATTGTGAGCTGGTTGTGGTCAGATGCAATATTTGTTGTTTCGAAAACAGGAGCAAGTTCATGCTGAGCAGGAGCAACTTCATTGTGCTTTGTCTTTGCGGGAATACCGAGCTTCCAGAGTTCCTCGTCGAGTTCGTGCATGTAAGCTGAGATTCTTTCCTTGATGTTTCCGAAGTAGTGGTCTTCAAGTTCCTGACCCTTTGGAGGCTTTGCACCGAAAAGTGTTCTGCCTGTGATAACGAGGTCTTCACGCTTGTCGTAAAGTGCCTTGTCAACGAGGAAATATTCCTGTTCAGCACCAGCTGTTGAGAATACTCTTGTAGCTGTTGTGTTGCCGAAGAGTTTAAGAATTCTGAGCGCCTGTTCGCTGAGTACGTCCATTGAACGAAGGAGAGGAGTCTTCTTGTCGAGGATCTCGCCTGTGTATGAGCAGAAAGCTGTTGGAATGTAAAGTGTGCCGTCCTTGATAAATGCATCAGAAGTAGGATCCCATGCTGTGTAGCCTCTTGCTTCAAATGTAGAACGGAGACCGCCTGAAGGGAATGAAGAAGCATCAGGTTCGCCCTTAATGAGTTCCTTGCCTGAGAATTCAAGGATTATAGTTCCGTCCGGATTTGGTGAAAGAAAAGCGTCATGCTTTTCAGCTGTTACGCCTGTCATAGGGTGGAACCAGTGTGTGTAGTGTGTAGCACCCTTTTCAACAGCCCAGTTCTTCATGGCATTTGCAACAACGCTTGCCACACTGCTGTTGAGTGGTGTACCCATTCTCTTGGTCTGCATTACTGCCTTGTAAACATCCTTTGTAAGACGTT
>JBGUVZ010000598.1:0-2280 GCA_045220685.1 Oscillospiraceae bacterium
ATACGATGGCAGGTGACGGCGGCAAGCAGCTTTCCGGTGGTGAACGTCAGCGTATTTCTCTGGCAAGAGCGATACTGAAAAATGCACCTGTTATTGTTCTTGATGAAGCGACAGCATTTATCGATCCGGAAAACGAAGAAAAAATGAATGCTGCAATAGGTGAGATTATCAAAGGTAAAACCGTCCTTGTCATTGCTCATCGTTTACAGACAATCGTTAATGCGGATAAAATATGTGTTATGAAAGACGGAAATATCATTGCCGCCGACACTCACGAAAAGCTTCTGCAGAGCTGTGAGGAATATCAGAAGCTCTGGAACAGCAGTGAAGCCAGAGCGAACTGGACGATTGGAAATGAGGTGAAAGCATGATCAGTATGATAAAGCGTATCCTTGATGTTTCGGATAAATATAAGGGAAGAATATACGGAGCGATGGTCCTGTCATTTCTTAAAGGCATGCTGATGAAGGCTCCTGCAATTGCAACATTTATGATCGTATCAGCTTTCATTGACGGAGAACTTACGAAGAAGGCTGGCGTTTATGCTGCTATTGCTCTTGTACTCAGTGTTGCAGTACAGGCAGTTTTTCAGAATATAGCTGACAGACTTCAAAGTGCTGCCGGTTACATGATATTTTCTGATATGCGTATGAAACTCGGTGAACATCTCCGACACCTTCCGATGGGATTTTTCACAGAAGGAAATATCGGACGAATCAGCTCGGTACTTTCTACGGATATGGTCTTCATCGAGGAAAACTGCATGATGGTGCTTGCAGATGTAATGAGCTACCTGTTCTCACAGATCATTATGATACTGTTTATGTTTTTCTTTGACTGGAGAATCGGCCTTGCTTCACTTGCTGTTACATGCTGCATGATACTGCTTGGAAGAGGCATGGTAAAAAAAGATCTTTCTCATTCAAAGGAAAGACAGGATGCCTCTGAAACACAGACTAAAGCGGTACTTGATTTTACAGAAGGCATCGGTATTATCAAGACCTATAATCTGCTCGGCGAAAAATCAAAGGAACTGACAGACAGCTTTGAAAACAACTGCAAAGTCAATCTTGGCTTTGAAGAGGCACATGCACCATGGTCACGTGGTGTGAATATGATCTACGGCGCCGGTACTGTACTTCTTCTCATAGTTTCGACATGCCTGTATTTTAAAGGTGCTATGCCGCTTAATTACTACATCGGTATGCTCCTTTTCCTTTTCGACCTGTTTGTACCGATCAAGGCATTCTATTCTGAGGCGGCGAGACTGACAGTAATGAGTGCATGCCTTGACAGAATTGAAGCACTTTTTGCTGAAAAGCAGCTTGATGATAACGGTACACAGACGCTGACAGACAGCGATGCACCTGAAATTGAATATAAAAATGTAACATTTGCCTACGACCAGAAAGATGTTCTCAAAGACGTTTCCTTCAAAGCTGAAAAGGGTACAATGACTGCACTGGTCGGTCCGTCCGGCGGCGGTAAATCGACAATTGCAAGCCTTCTCACACGTTTCTGGGATGTTAAATCCGGAGAAATACTTCTGAGGGGTACTGACATCCGAAAGATTCCGCTTGCAACACTCATGGATAATATCAGTATGGTGTTCCAGCGTGTTTATCTGTTCCAGGATACCGTTTACAACAATATCGCACTCGGCAGACCGGATGCGACCCGAGAAGAGATCATTGAAGCAGCCAAAAAGGCACGATGCTATGATTTCATTATGGAACTTCCGGAAGGCTTTGATACGGTGATAGGAGAAGGCGGAGCTTCGCTTTCAGGTGGTCAGGCGCAGCGTTTGTCTATAGCAAGGTGTATACTGAAAGATTCACCTATAGTAATCCTCGATGAAGCAACTGCAAGCGTTGATGCTGACAATGAAAGCTACATTCAGCAGGCGATATCCGAGCTTTGTAAGGGTAAAACTCTGTTAGTAATCGCTCATCGTCTGAACACTATAGTTGGTGCAGATAACATCATGGTGATAAAGGACGGTCAGATCGCTGAGTCCGGTAATCATGACAGTCTTATGAAAGCTGACGGTATCTATCATTCTATGGTAACTAAACGTGCAGTAAGTACGGGATGGAAAAACTAAAATACTATATATTTCATACAGAATCTTTTAAAGTAAGCCGTTCATAATTGGACGGCTTTTTTCTTGCGATGTCTTTAAATTACAGTTAGCTTGTGCTATAATATAATTGTTGGTTTGCCTAAGCTAACCTAACGAATCTTTAAAAATATATCGATACCAGGAGGTAACCAGATGAC
>JBGUVZ010000599.1:0-5069 GCA_045220685.1 Oscillospiraceae bacterium
TTTTACCCCCTGTCTGTAATCGGCTTTATCATAAATTATACGTATTGTGTCCGAAACGCACAGCTATTTTTGCAGCTATAGTACCCCTGCAAAAATGTATATCACTATTATAGCATATTCTTACGATTTTGTCTATCTGTCTGTAAATGTTTTTGTAAGATTTCATAATTGTTTGATTTTTATAAATAATCAGTCAACAGCATTTACAAATCACTGGTATTTTCCGATGAACTGTGCTATACTGTTGTTATGACTCACATGAACTCATACAAACAGATACGTAAAGAAAAACACTGATCAGAAATGGGCGAATACGCCCCTTCCCCAACGCTGATCTGTGAATGGAAAAACGAAAGGAAAAACAATGTTAGAACTAAAAGGGAAATACAACTCCGCTAAAGTCTTTACTGAAGTAATAGACGAAAATGCGATAGCACAGATAACGGAGCTCTGCAACCAGCCAATGAGCGAAGGATCTGTTATAAGAATAATGCCGGATGTTCATGCCGGAGCCGGATGCACCATCGGTACTACCATGACGATAACTGACAAGATCGTTCCGAACCTTGTCGGCGTTGACATAGGCTGCGGAATGGAAACTGTTAAGCTCAAGGAAAAGCACATCGAAGTACAGATGCTTGACAAGCTTATCTATGCGAAGATACCGTCAGGTTTTGATATCCGCGAAACGCCGCACCGATACAATGAACAGATCGACCTTACGAAGCTGTACTGCTACAAGCATATCAATCCGGAACGCGCGGAACTCAGTATCGGCACACTCGGAGGCGGCAATCATTTCATTGAGGCTGACAAGGGCGAGGACGGAAGCATGTACATCGTCATCCACTCAGGTTCACGTCATCTCGGCGTGGAAACAGCGAAGTACTATCAGGAAGAAGCCTTCAAGAGACTGACAAAAGATGACAAGGGCGAAGCAAAGGCACTTATTGAAAAACTGAAATCCGAAGGCCGTGAAAGCGAGATACAGACTGAACTTCTGAAACTGAAGAAGACAACCGGTCCGGATATTCCGAAGCACCTTGCCTACTGCGAAGGCGAACTCTTCGACCAGTACATCCACGATATGAAAATAGTACAGCAGTTTGCCATGCTCAACCGTCAGGCAATGATGGATGAGATAATCAAGGGCATGCATCTGCACGTAACCGAACAGTTCACAACTATACACAACTACATCGACACAGATACGATGATCCTCCGCAAAGGCGCAGTTTCCGCAGATTCCGGACAGAAACTCCTCATCCCGATCAACATGCGTGACGGAAGCCTAATCTGTACCGGAAAAGGCAACAAAGACTGGAACTCATCAGCCCCGCACGGCGCCGGCCGCCTTATGTCACGCTCGCAGGCTAAGGAAAGCTTTACTGTTTCAGAATTCAAAAAGCAGATGAAAGGCATCTACACCACATCCGTAAACGCCCAGACCCTCGATGAATGCCCGATGGCATACAAGTCGATTGATGATATTGTGAATAATATAAATGATACGGTTGAAATCAACGATATTATAAAGCCGGTTTATAATTTTAAGGCCGGAGAGGAATGAACGAGAGGTCTAAGTAATGATCAAAACCATATAATAAGCAGAACCCTCTGTATTACCAGGTACAGAGGGTTCGTTTTTTCATATTAAGTTTTCATCAGAATTAAGCATTTTTATCCAGAGGATATGCTCATCATTTTTTCTATCACGCCGAAAGCACATCTTTAATACCAGCGGTAATCTGCTCTTTCCTTTAGTACAACAATAATCCAGTAGATAAACACACCCACAACAGCTCCTGCAGTGTTGGTGATGATATCATCAACCTCCGTAAGTCCACGACCCGTAATGTACTGCATGGTCTCGATAAAGCAGGAGAATACAAAACCAGCAAATACTGTGGCCAAGGTGCTTCTGAATGCCCTTGAGACACATGGAAGAAGAAATCCGAAGGGAACGAAAAGCAGGACATTGAGGATTATCTGCATAAACCAGAAGAAATGGTTCGGCTGTTCTATCATTGCCTGCAGTTCACGAAATGGTTCCATTACCACTCCCCTGTTGTCTGGTGTACGGAATACCATTGTTTCACGGACAATAAAAGTCAGCGACAGTACGCCGATCATATATATTATAAAAATCACATTAGTGATCTCTTGTTTACTGCATTGAAATTTTCTTAACAAGATCACCCCTCCACGAGACAGAAATACGCACTTTTCACGTATTTAAATTGCGAAATTTATTCTCTGAGCAGTTCAGTTGATCAGAGAATAATATTAAAAGTATAACATATATGTCGGTTTATTTCAAGCGCAACTGTTCGCTTATCCGAAACACTGGTTTACTTTTCAGACAATACAAAACGGCTCCGCTTTACCTTAATAAAACGGAGCCGCAAAGTATTATTCGTTTTCTTCGAGTGATTCAGTGCCGAAGCCGAGACCTTCCATATCGAGAAATTCTGCTTCATCAGGTTCAGGAATTCTTGCACCGCATGTGCCGCAGAACTTGAACTTGCCGTTTACTTCAGCCTTGCACTGTGGACAGATCTTGAAGCCTCTCATGTTGTGAAGTGAGAACATCATCTTCTTGATTCTGCGCTTACGTGTATTAACATCGTCGCAGAGAACACGGAGTTCTGAAAAATCCTGGTTATTAGGATCCATGTTATAAAACTTTTCGCCGATTTCAGCGAAAACTTCATAAATTCTTTCTCTTTCGTATGTGATCTTCTTCTTAAGATTTGCAACTTCCTGCATGTTCTTAGTCTTTTCGTTTACACTTCTGCTTGTTGCATTTACCACGTCTAAAATACTCATGTACTTCAACCCCTAAAAAAATAAATAATTAAACTCGAGGAAACACTGATCATGCCGGAAATCCGAAGGGGGGATTTTACGGGGCTTCGCCCCGAACCCCACTCTGATTTATAATCAGAGTTTCCTTAACAGAGATGCTGTGCTCTCTGTCATACCACATATATAATATTGTATCATCTAATGAGTTTTGTGTCAAGTCCTAACAGAATACAAGAGCAAAAATTGTTTAATTTAACAAGCATTCAAACTGTATATGGTGTTGCATTTTTTTAAGAATTATCAATTCACTACGATATCAGGTTCATCTGATGATTTTTTCTTTTCTACCCTTATGATCAGCTTGTTCGGGAGGCAGGATATCGGGATCGTTCCGTCTGAGATGTATCCGGTATGCATGCATACCTTGTCAGGGCAGGACGCTTCTTTGACGTGTATCTTTCCGTTTTCCGCCTCGACAATGTTGTATCCGCCGTTTTCAGATTCTATTTTTAAAGTAACCGGCGCAGTTATTCTGTCGAGAGGAAGAGTATATTTAAGTTCTCCGCCACTGTAGATGTATGCTGTAGCATTATTCCCTTTGGAATACAGTAAAAAAAAGCACAGTACTGCCGACAGTACAAACAGTATGCCGAGCACTGCGGCAGTTATGACTGTGGCCTTGCTTTTCGGCTGTGCCTTAACATCATTCTTTTCTTTATTCATTCTGAATTTATTTCTCCGGAAAAAAATATCAGGAACGAAGCGAGTCCGTTCCTGATAAAAGCGTTTAATTTACTTGTATTAACAATTAAGCCTTGCCAACAGAACCGAAGAGTTCCATCTTTTCCTTAACTGTAGCCTTGATAGCTTCGAAGCCAGGAGCGAGGAGCTTACGTGGGTCAAAGCCCTTACCCTGCTTGTCCTTGCCTTCTTCAACGTATGTTCTTGTAGCAGCAGCAAATGCGAGCTGGCATTCTGTGTTTACGTTGATCTTAGCAACGCCGAGTGAGATAGCCTTCTTGATCATGTCTGAAGGGATACCTGTACCGCCGTGGAGTACGAGTGGCATTTCGCCAACCTTGTTCTTAACAGCTTCAAGAGTTTCGAAGCTGAGGCCCTGCCAGTTTGCAGGATATACACCGTGAATGTTACCGATACCAGCTGCAAGGAAGTCAACGCCGAGGTCAGCGATCTGCTTGCATTCGTTTGGATCAGCGCATTCGCCCATACCGATAACGCCGTCTTCTTCGCCGCCGATTGAACCAACTTCAGCTTCGATTGAAAGGCCGAGGTGGTGAGCTGCGTTTACGAGTTCTGTTGTCTTAGCAACGTTTTCGTCGATCGGGAAGTGTGAACCGTCGAACATGATTGATGTGAAACCAGCCTTGATGCACTTGTAGCAGCCTTCGTATGAGCCGTGGTCAAGGTGAAGAGCTACAGGAACTGTGATTCCGAGTGACTTGTCCATAGCAGCTACCATAGCAGCAACTGTTTCGAAGCCGCACATATACTTACCAGCACCTTCAGAAACACCGAGGATTACCGGGCTCTTGAGTTCTTCTGCTGTGAGAAGGATAGCCTTTGTCCATTCAAGGTTGTTAATGTTGAACTGGCCTACTGCGTATTTGCCTGCTCTTGCTTTATCGAGCATTTCTTTAGCTGAAACTAACATTATTAAATTCCTCCGTAAGAAATAAAAATTTATGGAAACACTGATCAAGTCGGAAATCCGGCTTCGCCGGATTTCCGGAGGGGGATTTACAGGGCTTCGCCCCGGTCCCCCACGCTGATTTATAAATAAATCAGCGTTTCCGTAACCTTTATAATTATACCCGAATTAATGATAAAAAGCAATTGTTTTCTGAAAAATTATCAGGTATTAAATAAAACTTAGCTGTTTTTGATGACTTTTAGTCAATTCTGCCTGTTCCGAAGAGTACCTTCGAGAAGAAATCTCTGGTCACATCTTCACCGAGTGATGACTTGAACATATCTGTTGAAATGCCGCCCTTTGAAATGAGACCGTCAGTATACTGCTTGGTTATCTCATTCTTTGTCTTCTGTTCTTCTTCAGTTAGCTGTGGCAAATCTGCCGAAGCATCGAGAACTGCTTCAAGTCCGTCGCAGAGCATTTCGGAAAGTGCTTCGTCATCTGCCGGTTTGCCTATCTTGTACATTGTGGCATTTCTGAGATTATCGAACCAGGCCGGTGTGGATGAAGTATCTTCGAGGCTGTCGTACGGTCCGCTGATATTACGGAA
>JBGUVZ010000600.1:0-2579 GCA_045220685.1 Oscillospiraceae bacterium
AGCTGTCATCGTACTCTGCAGAAATGCGGAAACAGCCCGGAAACGTTTTGGTATCACGGACGGAACAAGAGGAATCATTTATACAAGAACGGGAAGACGTTTCTTCGATAAGGGTACGGCAGAGACAGAACTGCTTGATCGTCTTGATGCTGTCATGACGAAAACAGGTTTCTGGGAAGATTTCCAGACAGACTGGGTATGTCTGGATACTGAGCTTATGCCTTGGTCGGAAAAAGCACAGGGACTTATCCGTTCACAGTACGCACCTACCGGAAATGCAGGAGCAGGAAGTCTTTCGGCTGCTGTAAATGTTCTTGAAAAGGCGGCACTTCGTCAGAAATCTTCCGGTGATGCGATAAATGAAACTGACGTCGATCTTGGAAAACTCCTCGGACGCTATAAGGATAAACGTGACGATATTGATAAGTATATCAAAGCATACCGCGAATACTGCTGGACGGTAAAGAGCACGGATGATTTCCGTATAGCACCGTTCCACATCCTTGCAGTCGAAGATCATGTATTTTCAGAAGAAAAGCATGTATGGCATATGGAGAATATAAGAAAATACATTACAGGTGTGGATCCGGTATATATGGAAACGCCGTATATGTGTGTTGACACTGAAGATGAAAAGAGTGTTGAGGAAGGCGTAAACTGGTGGCTCGAACTTACCGGAAGCGGCGGCGAAGGTATGGTAGTCAAGCCGGAAACATACACTGCAAAGCAGGGATTCAGACTTCTCCAGCCGGCAGTGAAATGCAGGGGACGTGAGTACTTAAGAATCATCTACGGAGCGGAATATCTTGAACCGGATCATCTGAAACGTCTGAAGGTACGCTCTTTAAACCGTAAGCGTTCACTTGCCCTGAAGGAATTCTCGCTCGGCATTGAGTCGCTGAAGAGATTTGTAAGAAATGAACCTCTTTACAGAGTACACGAGTGTTCGTTCGGCGTTCTTGCATTTGAAAGTGAACCAGTCGATCCGAGACTGTAAAGTCGTGAATTCTGAATATTGACAGTATTGTTTGTAACTGTTATAATTTTATTACGTGTCCATAGGACATGCAATTATGTGTAAAGATAATACTGAAAATTTGTATGGTTATATGAATTTTCAAAATCAGTCAAATATATAAGCTTTCTCATTCGTCTTATATATGAAAGCTTTCAAACGGAGTGTAACCCCTTTATGGTGAATAATGATAAATTAAAGGAGCTGATCTTCCGGATACAGGATAATGACAGGCAGGCTCTGTCGGAACTGTATTCGGAAATGAAGACAACTGTCTATTCGCTGGCACTTGTCTACACAAAGTCAGACTTCGATGCGGAGGATATAATGCAGAACACGTTCCTTAAGATCTGGTCTGCAGCATCTTCTTTTTCAGGAAAAAACGCAAAGTCGTGGATCATGATGATCACGCGTAATCTGGCGCTTGATCTGCTCAGAAGCAGCAAACGCAGGGCTGATCTCGATGAAAATATTCCTTCAGAGGACTGCTTTGCGAAAATAACTGCAAGCGAAACGGTGAAGAATCTTTTCACTCACCTGAAAGAAGAGGAGCGCGAAATAGTTCTCCTTTATTCATACGGTTTTACTCACGCTGAAATAGCAGAGATTGCAGGACGACCGAGAGCGACAGTTATCTGGAAATACAACAATGCTCTGAAAAAATTACGTAAGATTTCCGGAGGTGATAATGTTGACTGAAAAAGATATACTTAAAGATATAAGAGATAGCTTTGAAGCTTCAGGTGATCACCTGTCGGATGATTTTCTTTCAGATGCAAATCTTGAAAGGGCAAGAAGAAATTATGCTCCGGTATATGAGGAAAAAGAAAGAAACTATAGACCTCTGTATTATTCGCTTGCATCTGCTGCCGCTGTATTTTCATTGTTAGTTGCTTTCCAGTTCTATCACCTCGGAAAACAGTTTGAACATCAGATCGAAAATCCGGTTGTAACTACAGAAGATAATTATACGGGGACTACCAGAGATGAGCACAGTATTGAAAACTTTACTGACAGTTCTCTATCTTCAGAATCTTACGCATTTACGTATGATACATCAGTAAACGAAACCTCTGAAATCAGTCAGATGATCACGGCTGTTCACACCGGAACAAACAGAATTGAAACTGAAAATAACGGTACTCAGAATAACGTTAATGCAAGCGTTACTGAAAACGAAAAGTCAGATCATCCGGTCACATCTTCACATTCATATATAACTGAGAATGAATCAACAAAACAGGTTACCCGTCCACAATCAACCGGATACGTTACAGGACCGGAGTATACGACCAGACCAGTGACAATGCCGTATACAGAAGCTGTGACATACAGACCTGTACGTGAGACTACAGTGGCTATGACCTGGAACTGGTTTGTAACAGTGCCGGAAACAACAGAGGCTACGACAAGAGGAATACCTGTAACAGAACCTGCCACACTGCCGTGGTGGTATTATGAAACTACTCCTGCAACTACAAGAGAAAATCCGGTAACAGAACCTGTCACACTGCCGTGGTGGTTTTATGAAACGACTCCTGCAACTACTGTGACGGATGATTCC
>JBGUVZ010000601.1:0-4267 GCA_045220685.1 Oscillospiraceae bacterium
TCAACATTAAGTGCGATGTAGAGTTTTACCTCGTCATCAGTAGCCTTGCGTATCTCCTCCATCACGGCAGATCCGTTGTCGGAGATAAAGTCTTTGAATACGTCGTAGTCATCTTCGTGCATTACATCAGCGTAATGACCCAATCCTGAAAAGGCGTATGAACAGGTAACGATCTTTTCCTTGTCGATCATGTTTAACTGTTCGTTAATGAATTTCTCCTTCCAGATCCTGTAGTCTTCATCATCTATCTCAGGAACGAGTTTTTTCAGTATCTTCTTGTGCTTGTCGTATTCATCGATGTTGATATAATGGAAAACCGTATCGTGTTCAATATCAGATTCAAGCTGAAGTCGGTAGCGGAATTTTTCCTCTACGGTCATTCCTGTGAAATCGCAAGGAACTTCATAGAGCTCGTCAGAATATTTTCCAACGCCCCATTCGATCATTTCCTCCTCTTCCTCAGGTTCACACAGCGTAAGATTCATGATGTATTTTAAAAGTGCAGTAACCTCATCTTCCGGAACAGTCGACAGCGTTTCTATAAGCTGGTCGTTGTCACCGTCACAGAGATCAAATCCGAAAAAGCTGTCTGTCACAGTAGTTTCAACGATCTTGATAAACTCGATAAGATCCGGACCTTCGAGCAGATCACATTCAGAAAACATTTCAAAAATATCTTCGTCCGAATCGTGGAAACTAGATTCCCCGCACGAATAATTATTCAGCAGCCACCTGGTCTCATCGTCGCAGGTGTACTGTACTGCTGCTATGATCGCCTTCTGTGTTCCGAGTTCGAGTTCTGTTCTTTTTGCGTCTTCAATAAAGATCCTGCTCATAAGATTCCCTCCTCTGCTTAATGCTTTCATTATAAACTAAATCAATGTTTCGTAGATTGCCGGATGGGTGATTTTGCGGGGCTTCGCTCCGCTCTCCCGATTTATAAATTACTTAGCGTTTTATTAGAAACTGCTTCACCAGTAAAATCATGTGAAGCTAGAATACCTTATATTAAGTTTACAATAAAAACGGCGATTTGTCAACAGAATTTGTACTTTTTGCATATCAAACCTGAAAGATTGGTATTCTGTTGATTTTTCTCAAAGCAGATATTACTTTTCCAATAGTATATACAAAAGATCTTCAAAAATACAGTTTACAAATATACATGATAAAGCGGCAGGATGTACAGTTCATTGCTGCACATCCTGCCGTCTTAAAGGGGATAATTAAGGAATTATCTGAATGAATGGAATGTTCTTGAGATAACGTCGAGCTGCTGTTCTCTTGTGAGATCTACGAACTTAACTGCGTAGCCTGATACACGGATCGTGAAGTTAGCGTACTCAGGATTTGTAGGATCCTCCATGATCTTTTCGAGGTATTCTCTGCCGAATACGTTCACGTTGAGGTGATGGGCACCCTGTGAGAAGTAACCGTCAAGAACATGTACAAGGTTGTTGATGCGTTCTTCTTCAGTCTTGCCAATTGCATCAGGATTGATGCTCTGTGTATTTGAAATTCCGTCAAGTGCCCATTCATAAGGGATCTTGGCTGTTGAATTGAGTGATGCGATAAGGCCGTTCTGTTCTGCGCCGTAGCTCGGGTTTGCGCCTGGTGAGAATGGTTCGCCTGCCTTGCGTCCGTCAGGAAGAGCACCTGTTGCACGTCCGTAAACCACGTTTGATGTGATTGTAAGGATAGATGTTGTAGGTTCTGAATTGCGGTATGTGTGTCTCTTCTTGATCTTTGCAAGGAATGTCTTGAGAAGATCAACGCCGATCTGGTCTGCACGGTCGTCGTCGTTGCCATATCTCGGGAAGTCGCCTTCAACTTCGTAGTCAAGTGCGATGTTCTTAGCCACATCTACCACGTTGCCCTGCTTGTCCTTCACTTCAACATCGCCGCGGATAACCTTTACCTTAGCGTACTTGATAGCTGAAAGTGAGTCGATTACGTGTGAGAATCCTGCGATACCGGTTGCAAATGTACGTCTTACATCTGTGTCGATAAGAGCCATCTCAGCTGCTTCATAGTAGTACTTGTCGTGCATGTAGTGGATGAGGTTCAGTGTGTTTACGTAGATACCTGCAAGCCATTCGAGCATTACGTCGTACTTCTTCATAACTTCATCGTAGTCGAGATATTCAGATGTGATTGGCTGATATGCCGGAGCAATCTGCTTGCCGAGCTTTTCATCGATACCGCCGTTGATAGCGTAGAGGAGAGCCTTTGCAAGATTTGCACGTGCGCCGAAGAACTGGATCTCCTTGCCTGTCTGTGTTGCAGATACGCAGCAGCAGATCGAGTAGTCATCGCCCCATACCGGCTTCATAACGTCATCGTTCTCGTACTGGATAGAGCTTGTCTTGATTGAGATGTATGAAGCGTACTTCTTGAAGTTTTCAGGAAGATCCTTTGAGTAGAGGACTGTGAGGTTAGGTTCCGGTGAAGGTCCCATGTTTTCGAGTGTGTGGAGAAAACGGAAGTCGTTCTTTGTTACCATGTGACGGCCGTCAACTCCGATGCCGCCCACTTCAAGTGTTGCCCATACCGGGTCGCCTGAGAAGAGGTCATTGTATGAAGGAATTCTTGCGAACTTGACCATTCTGAACTTCATTACCATGTGATCGATAAGTTCCTGAGCTTCCTTTTCTGTGATTGTTCCTGCCTTAAGATCACGCTGGATGTAGATGTCGAGGAAAGTTGAGATACGTCCTACTGACATTGCAGCGCCGTTCTGTGTCTTGATAGCTGCGAGATATCCGAAGTAGAGCCACTGAACAGCTTCCTTAGCGTTCTTAGCCGGCTGTGAGATATCATAGCCATAGATCTCAGCCATCTTCTTCATGCCCTGAAGTGCTTTGATCTGATCTGAAAGTTCTTCACGCTGACGGATAACTTCATCTGTCATTGTTCCGTCGCCGCAGTTTGCCTTGTCATTTTCCTTTTCCTTAATGAGGAAGTCAATACCATAAAGAGCAACTCTTCTGTAGTCGCCTACGATACGACCGCGTCCGTATGTATCCGGAAGGCCTGTAACTATGTGGCTGTTACGTGCTGCCCTGATCTCAGGTGTGTAAGCATCGAAAACGCCCTGGTTATGTGTCTTGTGGTATTCGTTGAAGATCTGGTCGAACTTAGGATTTACCTTGTAGCCGTAGCTTTCAGCAGCCTGCTGCGCCATCTTGATACCGCCGTAAGGCATGAACGCTCTCTTTAAAGGCTTGTCAGTCTGAAGTCCTACGATCTGTTCAAGATCCTTCATTGACTCGTCGATATATCCCGGACCGTATGCTGTAAGGCTTGTTACTACCTCAGTTTCGCAGTCGAGGACACCGCCCTTTTCTCTTGCTTCGATCTGGAGAGCCTTGAGCTTGTCCCAGAGCTTTTCAGTTGCTTCTGTCGGTCCTTCGAGGAATGAAGCGTCGCCGTCGTAAGGTGTGTAGTTGTTCTGGATGAAGTCTCTTACGTTTACTTCCTCTGTCCAGAGACGACCCTTGAATCCGTTCCACTGTTCAAATTTTTTCATAGCAGTTACCCCCTGATTAGAATTAAATATTTTATTATCATTTCTGATGATTGGCATTTCTGATAAGAGGTTTTTGTGTTTCCTCTTATCTTCTGTCATTATAATATCATAACCGGAGATAAAGTTCTGTGACTTAGTCATATTACAGAAAAAAATTTTTATAATTGATTATGAGTCATAAAAATGATATAATTACTATAAATAATCAGCACTTTCTATTGAAAAGAGGTATAGACAATGGAAGAGATACTTAAAAAACTTCCCTTCTGGGATAAGCTCACAAAACCGGAACAGGATCTGGTTCTGTCATCGGCAGTCATTCAGAAATACGATGCAGGTCAGATGATCCACACCTGTGACAAGCAGTGTGTCGGACTTGTATATGTTATAAGCGGAAATGTACGTCTTTATCTTCTTTCCGAGGAAGGCAGAGAAGTAACGCTCTTCCATGTACTTGCCGGTGATACCTGTGTGATATCCGCTTCATGCGTCATGGAACAGATAAGCTTCCATAATGAGCTGTCCGCTGCCGAAAAAACTGAGATACTTATTATTCCGGCAGCTGTTTTCGGAAGGATAATAAAGGACAACATATATGTTCGCTGTCATATGTACGAGCAGACATCAAAGGCTCTTTCCGATTCCATGTGGGTCATCCAGCAGATAATATTCAAAAGTATCGACAGCCGTGTTGCTTCGTTCCTGCTTGAAGAATCTGACCGCACCGGCTCTGATACG
>JBGUVZ010000602.1:0-3389 GCA_045220685.1 Oscillospiraceae bacterium
TACATTGAAAAAAACATTTTAGTTGTATTTAAAATATTGAGCTGCCTTCGGGAGCCGTTCGATAGTATCAGGCAGCGCGATGCCTGATACCTTTTTTACTGATACTCCGTCTCCTGCTCTTGTCATCTATATTTTTTATAGTACAATGGATAGTAGTATACAAAAAAGGTGATAAATATGTTCTCAAAACCAATAATCGAATTAAAATATTCAAACACCAATACATATCTTATCAAGGGCAGGAAAGGAAATTTACTGTTTGATACCGGCTGGGCGGGAACTTTTCCTCAGCTTTGCCGTGTACTGGGTGAGAACAAACTGAAACTGCAGGGTATACTTGACAGAATCGAGATCAAAGGAAAGTAAAAAGGGTAACTGTTACGGCCATAATACCGTGCAGTTACCCTTTGCTTATTACCGCTTATAAATCAGCTCTGAAAGTTCTGATCTGCCTCCGGAATCGTAACTGTCCAGCCTCTGGATGTCTCTTCCGAAGATTCTTTAAGTTCTTCTTCAGTTCTTAATCTGATGACGGTATTGTCATCACCATCCGCATCAGTGCTGTAGTAAAGATGATGATCCGGATCAGGGACTTTAACTTTTTCTTCTTCATCGTTCAGATTGATGACTTTAGTGGAAACTGTTCTGCTTCCTCCGCCTGAAGAAGTAACAACTCTTTCCGGTTCTTCAGCCATAGCTTCATTATACATATCGATAGTTACTGTAATATCCAGACCACATTCGTTTTTATATCTTACTGATGTAACGTTCCCTTCGGAAAATGTCAGTAACATTTGTTCGTGGTTAAAAAGCAATTCCGGTAAATAAATCATTTTTTCATTATCGGATTTCTGAAGGTCTTCTTTAATCTCATTGAAATCATAAACACCATCCTTGATTTCTGGAAGCGCATCAGGATGATAGTATTCCATAAACCAAAAAACATTAAATGCTTTCATTGTTCCTTCACTTTCCGAAATCTCAGCATAATCAGGTAAAGATGCTATTTCCGGTTTTGAAGAAATACAATCTGAAAAATCATCTTTCCATTTTTTCTCTCCGGAAGCATATTCGTGCATAGAAGAGAAAAATGGTATTTCGAGACTTTGAGGAACAGCTTCCGGATAAGCACCTGTAACTTTTTCAGAAATATCCGTCACTATAAATGATCTAACCTCACCATCCTCCACTAAGAGCGCCCATTTACTGATATATTTTCCGTTTGTATTCATTGAAATATATTTATTAAACAGCACTGAGATCTCATCAGAAGAATCACTGTCGAAGTACTGTTTACCGGAAAAAGAATACTTCCCTTTATTTATTGAATTTCGTATAATAGCATACAGAAAATGCGATAACTGTCTGGCATATTCATTTAATGATGCAGAAGTACAAAAATAGTTATGCCAATCTGCATCTGAACCTTCCATCATTTTTAAAGAAGATAAGTCTACTTTGTCAAAAGGAAGTGTAATATCGTCAGGAATGCCAACAGGATAAGCACCCGTTTTTTCGTTATTTACAGCACACACCACATCAGCGTTTCTGAATCCGGTGTGCATGGCTTTCCATTTCATATCACGGTATCCGTACTTTTCAAGCAGGATACTGTTTACAGAATCAGCAAGCTCACTTTCGTCATCATATGTAAAGTACGTTCCAAAATCAGCGCCAGGAGCTTTGCCTTCCCTAATGGCATCTGTCACTACCTCAGAAACAGTTTCAGCCATACGGTTGAGTTTCTGCGAATCGTTGATATCCTTCTCATAATCCGATGAACTCAGAACATGCTTATAGTACGAATGATCCTCGTATATAGATTCCTTCATGGAAATAGTATCGAGTATGTTCACTACCCCGTCTTCATTAACATCCAGATTTTCAGGTGCTTTATCAGAAGATTTTCCGGTCATGAAATCAAACATTCCGGAAAGATCAGCAGGCTTAAAATATTTCTTCGCCTTCTCAGTATCGGCAGCATATGCTGTGATGAAAACTGATGAAACGAAACTAACTGCAAGAACTGCAGATATAACTTTCTTTATCATAAATCTTATCCCCTTTTTTCAGTTTGTGTTATTGGATATATTTTACCACGAACACTGGGCAAAGTCAAGGAATCATGTTTCTGAATATGCACAAGGGTACGCAGATAGAGGAAAGCTGGAACGGACTTCTTCCCTTTCCTTATTATCACTTATAAATCAGCTCTGTTCGTTCTGATCTGAATACTGAATCGGAGTATTCCAGATATCGGATATCTCTTCCGAAGATTCTTTAAGTTCTTCTTCAGTTCTTAATCTGATGATCGCATTATCATCTGCATCAGTACTGTAGTAAAGACGATGATCCGGAGCCGGGACTTTATCATCACGGTTCAGATCTGTAACTGTTGTGTCCTCCCCAACCGTTTTGATTTCATTTCTTGACGAAATCATTTTTACAACTTCTTCTTTAGTTTCCAGGTATCTGTCACGTGAAACTTTGAAAGACTTGCTGCATCCGTCGTTTATATACTCAACCTCAGAAAGTTTGCCGTCAAGGAAAGTAAGATTAATATGTTCGTGCTTATAAAGCGGATCCATAAAACTGAACAAAGGATCACTCATAAGATCAGGAAGCTCTTCTTCAAAATTCTCATAGCTGTAAACTCCGTCTTTAATTTTCTCACTTGGCTGAATTGATTCCAGATCCAAACATGAAAAATAGTTGTATGCTTTCAGGAGCGCATCATTTTCAGATACTTCCGGATAATCAGGAAGTAATGCAGTTTCAGCATCTTCTGAGATCTTATCAGAAAAAGCGTCCTTCCAGCTCTTTTCTCCTGATGCATATTCATCAAGTCCGTCTGTATACGGAATAGCAAGATTCTGAGGAACTGCAGCCGGATATGCTCCTGTGATCTTACCTGAAAAATCAGTCAGATAAACTGATACAACCTCTCCGTTTGCAATATGTACCGACCATCGGGAATTATTATAGCTTATATTTCTATTCAGGCTGTTTAAAAGTCTGGAAAAATTATCGTCCTCGACTCCGCTTACATATATTTTATCTTTGGTATAATCTGCCCTTTTAAATGCACTTGGGATAAAATACGATACATCTTCAAACATGTACCTTGCGTCATCATTAAGTTCAGCGACGCTGCGGTAATATTTATGCCAGTCGCGTTCAGCCTGACCGCCAAAATTTACATTTGATTTACCTATCATGTCAAACGGAATGTCGATATCATCAGGAATACCAACAGGAAAAGCACCAGTTTTTTCGTTGTTTACTGAACACACCACATCAGCATCATCGAATTCGGCATATACGGCTTTCCATTTCATATCACGGTATCCGTACTTTTCAAGCAGGATACTGTTTACAGAATCAGCAAG
>JBGUVZ010000603.1:0-4834 GCA_045220685.1 Oscillospiraceae bacterium
TACTTATGATTTGCTACGCAAATCGATTTCGCTAAAAGCGAAATCCCGTCTAAGTACAAAATCTACGCGCCTGTGGCGCTATTAAAATGATCTTCAATCATTTTAATCAGATTTTAGTATCATAACTGCCGGAAAAATGCTGATACTATATAGTTCCATTATACAACATTGAGACAGAAAAAGCAATATGTTTAATTGTTCTGAGTATGAAGATAACAGTGAAATACGGAAAAATCACGCTTTTCTATATGCATCTTTGTTAAAATTTAAAGCTGTCAATCTTCACATTTACGTTGTGCTAAATTTATGCGATTATATTGACAAATGCTAAAAAAGAGAGTATAATAATGACAATGTTCGTAAAAAGGTGAACTCATTTCTTTTATCGGTTCATAAGAACTTGAATTGAGTTCACAAGTTAGTGCATGAACATGAAAAATATATAAAAAGACAGGAGAAAAAGGTTATGGCAGAATTAATAAGGAGATTACCGGTTTATCTTTTGCTTGATACATCCGGATCAATGAACGGAGAACCAATTGAAGCGGTAAGACAGGGTGTCAAGGCACTTCTTATGGAACTTAAGAGCGACCCGCAGGCACTTGAAACAGCATATCTTTCAGTTATCACTTTTGACAGTGTGGCAAGACAGGTATGCCCGCTTACTGAACTTATAGACTTTAAGGAACCTGAACTTCAGGCAAGCGGTATCACATCACTCGGTGCTGCACTCAGACTTCTTTCTGAATGCATTGAAGATGAAGTACGCAAGGGAAGTACAGAACAGAAAGGCGACTGGAAGCCTCTCGTATTTATCCTTACAGACGGTGCGCCTACAGACGAATGGGAACAGGCAGCCGAGGAACTCAAGAGCAGAAAGCCGGCAAACATTATTGCATGCGCAGCCGGAGCACAGGCTGATACTTCAGTTCTCAAGAAGATCACAAACAACGTTCTTATGATGAACAGCCTCTCGGCAGGCGATCTTGCACAGTTCTTTGCATGGGTATCAGGTTCGATCAAAATGTCATCAGGAAGTGTTGATGCTCTTCCGGGTGCACCTATCGAACTTCCGCCTCCGCCTCAGGGCTTCATAATCGTTCCGTAACAGGCAGGTGAAATTGTGAGTAATACAGAAAAAGAAGGAAAGTATTCTGAAGATGAAGTGATCGACATTGAACCCGATGAACTTCTTTCAGCGACTGAGGAAGACATAAAGGAAAGCATGGACAGGCTTTCTGTTTTCAATGAACTCAACATTACAGACAAGACAGCTTCGTTATGGCAGTACAAGCCGGTCCCGGAAGATGAACCTGAGATATTCGAAGAATACATGTGTTCAGAGCAGGACATCGAAGGCGGCAGGGTAACAGCTGCAAGAGTCCGCGGCAAGAAGCACAAGCACGATGGAACGAACTGCGATGACTGGTATGAATATGACGTAAACGGTGACTGGAAGATCCTCATAGCATCTGACGGTGCCGGTTCAAGAAAGTTTTCAAGAATAGGTGCAAAGGCTGCATGTACAGCAGCTGCAGCTTATCTCAGAGAGAATCTTGACAACGCTTCTGAAGAAGACAAGGCAAAGCTTTCACTGCCGCTGGACGACAGTGGTTTTATGGAAGGCTGCAGCGTTTTCGCAAACATTCTTCAGGATTCAGTTTTAAAGGCAAAGGAAGCTGTTGAGGCTGCTTTTGATGAAAGAAAGACACAGTTTCGCTATCTTGATCTTGTGGAACGTGATCTGGAACTCAAGGATCTTGCCTGTACATTTTTAGTATGCATCGTTCTTCCGGTAATGGTCGGCGAGTCAAAGGAATACTTTGCAGCTGCGATCCAGATAGGCGATGGTATTATCTGTTCAGTTGACAGGAACGGTCCGTTTGAAAAGGCATTAAGACTTCTAAGTGTTCCGGACAGCGGCGAATATTCCGGTGAAACTGATTTTATTACTTCGGAAAACCAGACAAAAAAGGAAAGCCTTATGGGCAAGACTAAGATCATGCGCGGAAAGTCATCAGCTTTCATGGTCATGACCGACGGTGTTGCTGATGATTATTTTCCGAATTCGCCGGAGCTGCTCAGACTGTACATTGACCTTTGTCTTAACGGTATCTCGGAAGCAGATGACAGTTCATCAGAGGGAGAGATGCCTGAGATCATACCGGATCCGCTTACTCATCCGTGGGTAAACGACAACGACAGAAAAGTTATGTGTCAGTATGCCAAGCGTATCGAGGAGCGTACAGGATGTGATCTTGAAACGCTCTGGAAGAATACAGCTCTTATCAAAAAGGCTTCTCTTGTAAACTCTGATCCGGATCTTCCGGCAAAAAGAAAGGAAAGACTTTTACGCTGGCTTGACAATTATACTGAGCGAGGCTCATTTGACGACAGAACACTGGTTCTGCTTGAATTTGATCAGGAGTGAGACCATACATGGACAATATCAGACGGGCACTGACTATGAGCGGCCGTGAGATAGAATATGTAGTTACAAAAAATCCTCCGCGCGGTGGAATGAAGTACACGTATTTCACGCCTGACAAATCGCTTGTTGTCCAGTTTTTCAACGATCCCGAGAATGCGGCTGATCCGGGTATACACGATCGTATAAAAGCGATCATCGGCAGATACAATCCGACAGTGCCTGAGAAGCTTGGCGGTGCAAACGGAAACGATGAACGAACGGCAGCGTATTTCTCAAAATGCTACTGCTGGCCTTTGGACATTGTAGTGAGGCCGGAGTTCGGTATCATCAGTCCGGCTTATCCGAAAAATTTCTTCTTCGGCGACAACGCATCACAGATACTTCAGATAAAAGGCAAGGACAAGAAAAGCAACTGGTTTACAGGACGAAGCAGAAAATATCTTAACTCATCAGAACTGGGCGATTTCCGCTCAATGCTTCAGATATCAATTCTTCTTTCACGTGCTGTCAGAAGAATGCATCAGGCTGGACTGGCGCATTCAGATCTTTCGCCGAACAATGTACTCGTTGATCCGCGTACAGGAACCTGTGTCGTTATCGACATAGATTCACTTGTGGTTCCGGGACTGTTTCCGCCGGAGGTAATCGGCACGAGGGGCTATGTTGCTCCGGAAGTGCTTCAGACACTTGGCATGGACAGGAAGCAGCGTAAATTTCCGGGAGTGCAGACAGACCTTCATTCCATGGCGGTGCTTATCTATGAATACATCTTTTTAAGGCATCCGATAATCGGTCCGAAGATATATTCCGAAGATCCGGAGCAGGATGACTACCTGTGTCTCGGAGAAAAGGCGACGTTCATTGAAGATCCTGTCGATACTTCAAACAGGCCGGACGATCTTAAGGTAACTGTAAAAGATCTTGGTCCGCACCTTGAAGATCTGTTTATGCGGGTTTTCTGCAAGGGACTTCATAATCCGTCGGAAAGACCGGCGGCAATAGAATGGGAGAGAGGGCTTTTAAAAACCTGGAATCTCCTGCACAGCTGTTCCAATCCGAACTGCGATAAAAGATATTTTATTCTTCATGACATCAATAATCCGGTTTGTCCGTTCTGCGGTACAAAGATTAAAGATGACACAATACTGAAACTTGATTTCTATGCACAGAGAAGGGGAAATCCTGGCAGGTGGTTCAAAAAGAGCGAGATGATCGCTGAGAATAACACGCCTCTTTGTGTATGGAATCTTCATTCCAATATATTTCCGGATGAAAAGGCACCGGACCGTGAGGTGAAGGCCTACATCCAGAAAAAAGAAGGAAGATACTATCTTGTGAATCTTACACTTAAGAATCTTCTTTCACCGGATGGAAGCACCGTTCCGGCAGGATATGCCACAGAACTATATCCCGGAGCTGCTTTCAGGCTATTACGTGATGATGACAGTCTGCTTATGAAAGTGGAACTGTTCAATATTAATTAAAATAAGGGGAATCAGAAAAAATCATGAGCAATCAAAAAGAAAAAAAATTCGGTCTTACTTCCGAGCAGGTTCAGAAATCTCTTAACGAGCACGGAAGCAACAGACTGACACAGGTTGAAGGTGAAACATTTTTAAGCAAGCTGCTTGGAAACTTCGGCGATCCGATGATCAAGATTCTTTGCGTAGCGCTTGCGGTAAATGTTCTTATCTTCATTCTCGGAGCAACAGGCGTGCTCAGCGGCGTAGATGTTAAGTGGTATGAGCCGGTAGGTATCGCTGTTGCTATCGTTCTTGCAACTTTCGTTTCAACATTCTCGGAATACAGAAATGAAAACGCATTCCAGAAACTTCAGGAAGAAGCTTCAAAGATCGTATGTAAGATCTACCGTGATGACGAGATCAAGGAGATCCCAATCGATGATATCGTAGTCGGCGACTGCATCCTTCTTCAGTCAGGTGACAAGATCCCTGCCGACGGTCAGATCATTGACGGCGACATCAAGGTTGACCAGTCAGTTCTCAACGGTGAATCAAAGGAAGCTTCAAAGGTTCCTGTTCCGGATGATTACAGCGACGAGGGAGAACCAATGGACTTCCTCAATCCTTACAAGGTTTTCCGTGGTTCTGTAGTATGTTCAGGCAACGCAGTAATGGAAGTTACTGTTGTAGGTGACAAGTCAGTTTACGGACAGATCGCCAAGGAACTTCAGCAGGACGATGACCGTGAAAGCCCGCTTAAGGTTAAGCTTTCAAATCTTGCTGACGGTATCAGTAAGTTCGGTTACATAGGCGGTATCGCAATTGCCGTTGCTCTTATGTTCCAGAGAATGATCACTGGCGGCGGTTTTTCAGCATATATCAACTCAGGAATCTTCAACATTCTTGCAGATTTCCTCGATGCAGTTATCCTTGCAGTTAT
>JBGUVZ010000604.1:0-6837 GCA_045220685.1 Oscillospiraceae bacterium
ATATCATACGTTAATCCACCTAAACATACAAGCTTCCTTCAACTGCAAAACAGAACTGAAGGAGCATTCAAGTTTGCTCATGTTAAGTGCTTTATTTGCAAATTTTACGTTCTGTTCTTTTTTTAGTATAACATTTTTTAGGGTTTTAAGCAACAGTAATTAACACGGAAACAATTTTTCAATCAGTCATCCGAATAAAAAATGTGGCGCCTGCGGCGCAATTATAAAACGAGCTGCTGCTCGTTTTTCAATAGCAGTCTTCGGCCCGCAGGGGTGAAGACTACCGTTTATACAGACCAGCGGGAGCACCGGATTTTTCACCGATGCTCCCGCTGGTTTTATTTATTCAGAGTAATCCATATAGATGATATTTTTATTTCTGTGTCGGATCGTTTACAATACCTATAAAAAGCGGAACGCCGTCATCGTTTGAAATGTAATAAAGGAATGGTCTGTCCATGGTGAATTCATATTCTTCCGGGTCGCAGGCGGTCGGCTGGGTACCTATCATTGTATAAGCCGCTGCCTCGCATCCTTTTTCATCAACATCGATCACAGCTTCATGAACGATGTCACTTATCGCTGCTCCATCCATTCCGTTCTTTTCAAAGTTTACAAGCGGTTCAATGTCAAGGTCTCTGAATACCTTTGAAACACCTGCATCCATAAGAGTGGAAATAAGGTCAAACTTTGATTCGGAACTGAATTTCGGTATTTCCGCAATTACTTTTTTCATCTCGACAGGTTCCGGTGAAAGGACACGCTTCATAACTTCACTGTCGGAAAGGATGTCATCTACACTCTTTCCTTCTGCAGGAAGAACAAAATTCATTCTGAAGATGTCATTGTAATTTTTTATATAGATAGTGAAATCTTCAGCTTCGGAAATATATCCGGTATCCTCACCGTGCATGAACGGGCAGGTAATATCACCGTCGCCGCCGTGGAAGATGCCGTCTTCAGTGCCGTAAAAATTAGATGCCCACTTTTCCTTGAATGTTACAGTATTTACGATCTTAAAAAGTGTATCCTGATCCGGTTGGTCAGCTTCGATATGAGGTCTGAATTTTCCGGATGTGTTCTGCCAGATCCATTCTGATATCTCATCACAGTCAGCCTGCGACCTGAAATCACGTCTGAACGAAGCCGTGTAGTACTTGTCAGCAAGAGTTTTCAGCATGTCTTCCTCGAAGGTGTAATTACGGTTGAGCCAGATCGAATTGGTCATGCGGCAGTATCTGCTGAAGTTATCAAAATAAAGCGAGTCAAAAATACCATGATTGAAATTTCTGAGTTCATCCTTGTCTGAAATGCACAGCAAATCTGAAAACTCCTTAAAGCTCTCACCCTCACTGCATTCGGCCAGAACTGATACCGCCATGTAAATACTGAGCGGTGAATAAATTCTGTTGCATCCTTCCTTTTCATCCTTTGTGTTCAGAAGAACATTGTCTGAAAATCCGGATACAAAATCAATATATCCGTTTTTCACATCACTGTCAGCCTTAACATAAAGATTATTAAACACAGGAGACTCAAGGCTATCATCACCGAGTATATCATCTCTGCCGCCGGATAAAGCATTTTTCTTCATCTTTATAAGATCGATGATGTTGATCTTACCGTCCATGCTGACATCAGCTGCAACTTTTGAAATATCACTTTCAAATGCCTGCTGTCCTGTCAGATAGAGCATCTCGCCTACAATATCAGTCGCACCGACCTTTCCGTCCAAATCAGTATCACCCGAAATGATAAATTCATTTCCGTTGTTTCTGGCAAAGAATTCAGCGTATGAGCCAATGTTTCCTACAACTTTTATATTCTGATCCAGCATGTTCAAATTTGTAATGCTGTCAGGAACACTGATGGCTTTAAGCGACTTGCATTCTTTAAATGCATCATATTCCGTCATAACGCAGCCTTCAGGAAGTATCAGATATTCAGTTGATTTACTGGAAAGCGACTTTATGCCCTTAACTTTCTTATCGTCGTACACCGGATTGATCGTAAATATAATGTCATCCGATGATATCTCGCCGGAAAGAAGCGCGAAACTTCCGTCATCATTTGCCCAGCGGTACATATAATTTTGCTCCAGTTCAAAGTTTGCATCGCCTCCGGCATTCTCTTCAGCACCGGCATACATTTTTCCTGTAAAACCGACGGTCATGACTAATGCCGCAAGCATTGATGTAAATTTTCTCATTTTCATTCCTTATTCCCCCTTATTCATTCTTCCACCGCATCAAACCCTGAAGAGATCAGCTCCTCCACTGAAAGCACTTTATCCTCCAGTGCAAAGTATTCATCGGTCGTGTACTCGTATTCTGTTTTCAGAACATAGTCACCTTTTTTCAGAAAATCAAAGTAATCGTATCCGTAGATGATAACGTCGTAAATGCAGATGGTATAGGCATCCGGTGACTTTACTCTGTAGTTTCTGCCGGATACGCTGTAGATTTTCTCACTTCCGTCTGCTTTGTCGGCATCAAATTTTATACGGTAGATCTTATCGGTAAATCCCGGTACGAGCTTAAGTTCGGATGTGAAAGATGCACTGCCCGGCGATGCGATGCCAGCCACTCCAGGCTGAACTTCTGTTTCCGTTACGGCATCAGCGGCTTTGGGTTCCTCTGCTGTTGTGACCGGTGCATCTGTTATCTGATTTTCAGGTTCAGTTAACTGAGCCGGACTGTCTGTAACCTTTGCCGGAACTTCTGTAACCTTCACCGGAGCTTCAGTAAGTTTTACCTGCGCTTCAGTAGCCTTTACCTGACCTTCAGTTTCCTTAGGTTTCTGCGTTACGTTTTCAGCAATCACCTGTACGGGTTCCGTCGCTTTCGGAACAGTTACTTCACTTTCGGAAGAAGCAGTAACGCCTGTTTCGAACATAGTCTGCTTTTCAGAATCCGTAACATATGTTACCGCACTCTCTGTCTTCTCAGCAGCCTGTGAAGTTTCCTCTGTCACCGATACAGCAGGCACCATAAGTTCATAGTCGTTTCCGCCGTTACCGGTATTATCGGTCACAAGATACTTTACAGCAAATGAAACCGGGAAGAAAAGCACAGCCGCTGCAACTGCAAATCTAATAAATATATTCCTATCAAACCTAACCCCTGCGGAAGCTGAAATTACCTCAGCATTTTCATAATTAGCTGAAATACTTTCTTTTATTCTTTCAAAATTATCTGGTGAAAATGATCTGCACTCTTTCTTTATCTGAGTGAGGATTTCTTTTTCATTCATCATTTTTCGCCTCCGGATATTTCCGAGAGTTTTTTGATAGCATTGCTGTATTTCCAGCGGACAGTTGCTCCCGGCCTGCCAGTTATCTTCGCAATTTCCTCATGGCTGTATCCATGCGCGTGCAGCATTACTATCTCCCTCTCGGACTCTTTCAAATGTTTGAGCAGATTCATAAGCATTACGGAATCCTCGCTTTTCCCGCAAAAATCCTCCGATGCGAAATTCTCATCGAGTTCCCTGCTTCTGCTCTGTTTTTTAATACAGTTCAGCGAAATATTCCTTGCTATCTTCATTATCCACGCCTTTGGAGCTCCCCTCTTAAATTCAGATGAGCTTTTCCATACTGCAAGGAATGTATCATGAACTATATCCTCAGCATCGCTGAACGATTTTGTATACATAAGCGCAAGGCCGAAAATGCTGTCCTTCAGCTCTTTGTACAGAGTTTCAAGAGCATCCATGTCGTCTTCGCCCGTCCGTCGGATCAAACGTTCCAGCTCATCTGTATTTATAGGAATCACCCCTTATTTTGAAAGCTTTCATATATTATAACATTTGAACAGCATTAAATGTTTGAACAAAACCGCAGCTTTGTATATATGCATAAAATAGTGTCCCAAATATATGCACGGTTCACAAATCAGATCTCATACTCTGAAATGCCGATACCCGGAAAACAACAAAACCAGCATATCCCGATCATACATATACATATCGAAGATATACTGGTTTAATTGCATTAGTTATTCCAATCATTCAGTCAGACTATCGAAAGCTGTAACTTCATCATTTTCATCCGTACCAAAATCGAGAACACTTACTGACTCCCATGAGCTGCCGCCATCGGAATCTTCTGTTTCATCAGCATGATCACTGTAAGCGTCATCAGTTTCAGATGCCGTATCATCACTGTGGTTGTCATCCTTTTCATCGGCAGCCACATTCTCTGCAGTTTCGGCAGATTTGTCATCAGTTTCGGATTTGTCCTTATCAGCCTTAAAATATAAAACATCATCATTTTCTGATGCTTTATTTTCGGCTTCAGAAGATTCATCATCACCGGCTTCTGAGGCTTTATTTACGATATCAGCGGATGAAACGATTTTATTCCGTGTCTCAGAAACTGAAGCATTTTCATCTTCTGATGCTTTGTTTTCAGCCTCATCAGATGAATCGTCCTCTTCTCCCTTGGCTATCTTTACAAGACGGCTCGTTCCAAGTCTTGTAGCACCAAGCAGAATGAACTTCTTTGCGTCATCAACAGTTTTTATACCGCCTGCTGCCTTGATCTTAACTTCAGGTCCGATATGCTTAGCTAAAAGCTTTACATCGTCAAAGGTTGCACCGCCGGTTGAGAATCCTGTAGAAGTCTTGATGAACTTTGCACCTGCCTTTGTAACAAGTTCGCACATCTTGATCTTCTCTTCTTCGGTAAGAAGACAGGTTTCGATTATAACCTTAAGTATCCTGCCGTCGCATGCTCTTTTAACTGCACGAATCTCGTCAAGAACGTGGAAATATTCCTTCGCCTTCAGCATACCGATGTTGATGACCATATCTATCTCATCGGCACCGTTGGCCACTGCTTCCTCAGTTTCAAACACCTTAGTGGCAGTTGTGCAGTTGCCGTTAGGGAAACCTACCACAGTACATATTCTCATTCTGTCACCTACGTAAAACTTTGCAGGTTTTACATAGCACGGCGGAATGCAGACAGAAGCAGTTCTGTACTTTATCGCATCATCGCACAGCGCTTTGATATCCTCAAATGTAGCTGTCTGACTCAGAAGAGTATGATCGCATGTTGAAAGTATTCCTTTAATATCCATTTTAATAACCCCTTTTCATAAATATATTAAATCATTTTAGATTCTCGTCATAAGCCGCTCTGTCGCCGCCGATAAACTTCGGACGAACACGGGCTGCAGTAACATGGGCTCTGCCCACATGATCCTGCTTAAGCTTAAGCGGAACAGCAACTTTCTTCAAGTGCATTCCGATAAGCGTACCGCCGATATCGATACCGCCGTCAGCACGTATCTCCTCGACAGCAACCGGATCCTTCATTTTCTTATATGCCGCAGTTGCAAATGAACCTCCTGCCTTAGGCTGAGGAACAACGTTCACGATATCAGCAAAAGGAACAGCTTCCCTTTCAGTGATTATCGCCCTGTTAAGATGCTCACAGCACTGCGCCGCAATAAAGATACCCTCTTTTCCGAAAACCGACATAAGACCATCATAGATAGCCTCACCAGCTTCCGGCACCGACCAGCTGCCGATATCCTCGCCAAGTGTTTCACTTGTGCTGCATCCGACAACAACGATCTGCCCGCGGTGCAGTTTTCCTTCCTTAACAAGCTCGACAGCCGCCTTCGCAGCATCTTCCTTTATTTCATCGATTAATCTCTTGTCTTCTACTACATGAGTAGTTCCAGCCATTTTTATTCCAGCTTTCATTTATTTAAAATCTTTTGTGTTTTCTTTATATATTTAAGTATACTACATTTGCATATTATTATCAACAGTAAAATTTTTTACTGTAATTATACTGTTGCTTCTTCAATAGTGATATGTTGTTTAAACAGCTTTTCGTTTAGTATGCCAAGCGCTTCTTTGAAATCATCTAACGAGCATTCTATTCCGATCATTGCACACCTCAGAACATCACATTCATTTTATAGTAAATATTTTCCTCTTTCAATCCGTGACCACTAAGCACAAGAGGTTCTGAAAGCGGCTTACATTCCGTAAGTTTATGTAAATTCGAAAGTTCAAAGAGTTGTTCGAGATGATAGTAGCAGATAATACAATACAGGAGAACTTGTGTTTTATCAGACATTTTCTGAATATCAAGCTGTTCAATCTCGTCCTTTTTTCGATCAGCATGGAGGACAAGCCGGTGCAGATACCTGTGAAGGCTATAATAATCATTGCTGCTCCAGTCATTCTGTGGAACATAATATGGCTTTGTATTCAGCATAGTTCTCATCCTTTCTGTTCGTAGTAGCCTCTCACATATATGAAAGTTCTCTGTTCACTATTATTATATCACTTTTCGCCATAACTATCAAGATAAACACAGTCCTCAAAGCATTGACGAACCCCATCCTCCGGAGTATAATAAATAAGTGTCGCTAAAAAAATACTGACACTTCAAATGGAAGGGGAATTGGTGTTGAAAAAGAAAATCACATTTTTAGCCATATTATTATCGCTGGTATGTACTTTATCCATGACATCCTGTGTTGCCGTAGATGCTTATAAGGATCAGAAAAACTGTGACAAGGAAACAAAACAGTTACTTGAAGATAACAAGAAGCCGTTTATTGATAAGGTCAAAAGCATATATGGAAATGATGCGGAACTGACCGATATCAAACCTATGACATTTCTTGCTACTGATCTGCTTTATTCGGTTACAAAAGCAGACGGTACTCTGACCGGAACTTTGAATCTAAACGGTAAAAAATATGAAGTGGATTATGATACTGAGACAGATACTATCAGGGATTCTGTGAATACCGAAGCTATCTGTTTACCGTTTGTAGAAGCTCTTCCGATAGACCAGAATAAGATCACAGA
>JBGUVZ010000605.1:0-6585 GCA_045220685.1 Oscillospiraceae bacterium
TAAACAAAAACGCCACTGACAGAAATGCTGATATAATTCTGTTTACTTTACGCATTTGATATCCTTTCAAATTAAAATTTTATTGAATTAGCACTATAAATCATTATTTGTATATGATTATTTTTCATAGTGCCTGAACCAGTATATCAAATCATAAAGTAAATGTCAAGAGAAATAACTTTTTTCAGTTTGATCCTACGAAAAAATCCTCTGTGAAATTTCACAGAGGATTTTTAAATGTTCCACGTGGAACATTTATTATTCATCCCAGTGTGTCGGAGGTGGCCCGTACACTGTTGCTACTGGTTCCGGAGTTTTCGGATCTGATGGAAATACCGGATATGCCGGCAGGCGGGTGCCATCAGGAAGCGGTTCTGTCGGATCTTCTGTGATGCCCATTAAATACCTCTGCATCATCAGTACGTCATATCCGTCCACAACATCATCACCGTCAAGATTACCGCTCCAACTGTATGTATGTTCCCAGCCGCCTTCCTGTGATTCGATTGCATAATCTTTCATTCTGATAAGATCTGCTATATCCCTGTCATAATCATGATCCATATCGCCACTTAACGACGGCGGTCCATACATAGGCTCAGGCGAAGGCATTTCTTCAGCTGACAGATTATTCACTGAAAATGCTGTTTCGTCATTGCCCTGATCAGAAGTGTCAGCGGCTTTGAAACTTTCATTCGCCTTTAACCCCGTACTCAGCGCACAGGCTGCTGAAAGGACCGCTGCTGTGAACATAGTCTTTTTCGTTTTTTTCATAACTTTGATCATCTCCCAATATAATCATCATCTCTTGAGGATTTTTCTGAAAACAGAGATCCGGAGCCTCGCTCCGGTCCCCATGCTGATCTATAAATAAATCAGCGTTTCTTATCATTCGGTACAGATTTCAGGAGAGGGTTCTTCACCCTCTCACTGATCTGACGGAATCGGTCAGTTTACATAAACCTTTGTAAATGTCAGATCATTTATGATCTTCTTAAGTTCCGTATCTTCAAGACTGCTTGTTATGTAACAGTAGTGTTCGTCATCAATAAAGAAGAATGCGCCGTCATTGTTGTACCATACATCGCTGCTGTCAAGTTTATATGTGTTTCCGTCAAGAGCACCGTAGCGGTTTCTTATGTAATCTCTCTTGCTGCCGGACTCTGCGGCAATATCCTTATCAACAGTATAAATACCAATTCTGCACAGGCGGCTGTTGCAGTATGCATAGTATGCCGTACACATATCTTCAGAATCAGAACCTGAAACAACAGTAACTTCGCTGTTTTCAAATCCGTCCGGAACATAGAAATATCCGTCCGACTTGATTCTTTCAAATGCCTCGCGGCCCTTATTGCTGTATTTTTCCTGTTCGTAGTCGCCGCTGTCTATAAGGCTCTTAAGTCTGCTGTAATTTGGCAGCACAGCATCCGGCCAAGGTTCATCCATCGGCATTGCAGTCGGTCTCAGTGACGGTTCACTCGGTGACATTGTCGGGTAAGAACCTGTCGGACTCATTGTCGGTGCAGATGTTGGATAAGATCCCGTCGGCATTGATGTCGGCGCTGATGTTCCGGTTGGAGACATCGTTGGTGCGGATGTCGGAGTCATTGTTGGTTTAGGACCATATGTTCCGCTGTCTGTCGGTCGTGATGTCGGATCCATTGTCGGCTCCGGACCATATGTTCCGCTGTCTGTCGGTCGCGGTGATCTTGTAGGAGACATCGTTGGTGCCGAAGTTCCTGTAGGAGACATCGTCGGTGCAGATGTTGGATCCATACTTGGTTCCGAAGATCCTGTCGGATACATCGTTGGTGTGGACGTTGGTCTCGGCGACCTTGTCGGACTCATCGTTGGCGCCGAAGTTCCTGTCGGACTCATTGTTGGCGCAGATGTTCTTGTCGGATTCATTGTCGGTGAAGACGTTCTTGTTGGGGATGCTGTCTTTGTCGGTGACATTGTCGGTCCGCCTGAAGCCGTAGGTGATGCAGTTGGCGACATTGTTCCCGGTGTTCTTGTCGGCTGAGGCGACCTTGTAGGTGTAACCGTCGGTCTTACCGTAGCAGTAGGTGACGGACTCGCCGACACTGAAACTGTAGGTTTTACCGTTGCCGTAGCAGTAGGTTTGTTTGTCGGTGATGATGTCGGTCTTACAGTCTGTGTAACTGCCGGTGAGGCAGAAGGACCTGTCACCTCGCCTGAATGCGTTGCTGTAGGCTTCGGGCTTACAGCAGTATTTCCGGACACGATAACAACGTTCGGATCAGCGGATGCACCGGCAGAAACTTCTGTTACTGAACTGCCGGTATCTGCAGGAGAAGAACCATCACTCCCGCTCACAGCTGCATCCGTTACATTTTCCGGTTCTGTTACCGGTTTAATAGAATCAGACACCTCACTGGTATACTGTTCTGAAACGCTTGTCGTGCTTTCCGTTACCGAATTATCAATTTCAAAATCTCCAGGCGGCTTGACCTGTGAACCAAGGTAAACAGCTAAAAATACCGATGCCGCAGATGCTGTTACCAGTACCGCCGGCAAAATGTGTATAAACGGAAACGCTCTTATTTTCATCGTTTCCGGATCGTAGTTTTCGGTCTCACTTACATACTTGTCATCGATCTTGTCGATCGCATCAAAAAGCTGTTCCTTATTCACGCATTGAACCCCCTCTCGTCCAGAAAACTTCTGAGGTTTTTACGCAGTCGTGCAAGAATTGTTTTCACGTTCGCCTCCGTAACGGAACATTTTTCCGCTATCTGCGCCTGGGAATCAAGGTACCAGTAACGTCTCATGAAAATAAATCTCTTTCCGCTGTCAAGGCTCTCCACAAATTCATTAAGAGCTTTTACAAGCTCGTTCTCATCAAATTCACCCTCGGTATCAGATTTTCCGCTGATACATTCTTCAAGTTCATCAATAGACAGCACCGCATCAGCCTTTCTTTTTGCTCCTGTAAGATATCTCAGTCTGTTCATGCAGTGGTTTTTTATTATACGGAACAGGAATGCATTGAGAAAATCCGGACGCTCAGACGGCATCCTGTTCCATGCAGTAAGATATGTATCGTTCAGACATTCTTCAGAATCTGAAGTGTCATTTAATATTTTTTTCGCAATACTCAGGCAGCGGTTCCGGTATTTTATATCCGTTTCACTTATCGCCCGCTGTGACCGTGCCCAGTAAAGATCGATTATTTCGTTGTCTTCCAGCATACATCCTCCTTGTGTGCTCTGAATTTTCACCCTCATAAGTATACGTGATTTTCAGTCTTAATTCAAGAGGATGAAGCAAAAATATTACTTTTTGAGCGGATTATCAATTATTCCGGTGAAAACAGGAATATTATTGTTATCTGTAATAAAGTAGAAGAATGGTCTGTCTAACTTAAGTGTTAAACGCTGTCCCGGAACCGCAGTAGGTGATGTTGTTCCGATCTCCACCAGAGTATATGCAGCTCCTTCACAGCCATCCTTGTCTACCTTAAGAACCGTCTCCTGTACAACACTGTCGATCTTTGCACCAGGAATTCCGTTTTCTTTGTAATTTACAAGATTTTCGAAATCACCGGTACCATCAAATGCTTCTTCTATTCCCAGATTTTTAGCTTCCTCTTCAAGTTCAAATCTTGATGCGACATCGAATTCCGGCATTATCAGTTCCACATCACGTGAATAATCTGAAGTATTCATTCCTAATATCTCGGCAAATGAATTCTTATCTGAAATGATATCCTTGATATCGACACCCTCGTCCGGAAGAACAAAGTTCATCTTGAATCCTTCCTTAAGATTTTTTCTGCACAGCGTATATCCGTCAATGGATGCAGTTTCACAATGATCCTTACATCTCATAAAGCTGCAGGTAACATCTTTTCCGTCAGCTGTATGGAATGTGGAATCATGTACATTATCAAAAGCTTCTTTCCATGCATCCTTAAACACGATACTGTTTATGATCTTGGCAATATCATGTGCCGGATCTGTTTCATTTATTTTTATCACAGGCTTTATCTTATGATCTGTATTTTCATATATCCAGTCAGATATTTCAGCCTCTGTCTTTTCCCTTGCAAAGAAGTCCTTTTTAAATGACTTTGCATGATATCTTGAGGAAAGCTCGTCAAGCGCAGACTGTTCGTAGTTATACATATCATTGAGCCATACAGAATTTGTGCTTCTGCAGTACAGAGAATTATACTCGACATTGAATGCACGGTACACCCCACGGTTCTGTGTGCGAAGATCATCGATATCAGCAGCGCAGAGTGCTTTTACGATCTCATCTCTGGTATTTCCTTTTGCGCATTCCGCTGTCATTGAAAGTGCTGTGTAGAGGCTTGCCGGTGAATAGACCGGATTATTAACACTGTTTTTGTCTTCGGTGTTTAAAAGTATATCTGCCGTTGTATTGCAGATAAATTCCATATACCCTGCAGCACCGATCTTTTCACCGATTGCTTTAGCGCTTGTAACATCCGGCTTATCCGCTTCTTTTTCCGTCACACCTATCTCGGTTATCCTTTTTGCAATGAACTGTTTCAGTGTTGCAAGATCAAGAAGATCTATCGCATCATCATAGAGCACATTTGCAGCCTCCAGAGGCGCACCATCCTGAATCTTTCCATCCCCGAGAAGATGAAGTGACAAGTAGGTAAGGTCAGTTAATGTCACCACGCCATCCATATCAATATCACCGTACATTACTCTGCCTTTGTACGGATTTCTCCCCGTACTTTCCTCCGCACTTGTAAACGTCCTGTCACTCCATACCGTTCCTATACACGCTGCCGCCATAACAACTGCTGATACCGCAGCCATGATCCTGTTTTTTCTCATTTTTAATCATCCTTTCGTTTTAATTTTTTATAATACTTTCTTTCTGTTCACATATGTTTTATTTTTCTTTTTATTTCTGTTTATGAAAATAGAATATATCTGTCTGCCGGATAAAAGCATTTTGTTTTTTTATCTCTCTGTCCTTATAGTGTAAGAAAAATCTTTAAGGTAACAGAAAATTTTTAAAAAAATTTTTTCTATAGCAGTCTTCGGCCCGAAGGGGTGAAGACTACCTTTATACAGCGCAAACAGGAGCACCGGATTTTTTCGGTACTCCCGTTTACTTTATTTATCCCCGTCAAGTGACGAGATCTTCTTGGAAATATACTGTCTTATAGTTGCAAGGTCATCAAGTCCAACTTTTCCGTCACCGGTGACATCTGCATTTCTGAATGAATTTTCACTTAATTCCTCGTGGTCAACAAGAGCAAGTGAAAGTACTGTAATATCAGTTACATCGATTTTTCCGTCCACATCAACGTCTCCCGGATAACGAGGTTCAGGTACTTCCGATAAAACTACAGGCATTCTGGCCGCGCATTCATACATGGCCTTTAATTTATCTGCATCAACACACTTTACTTTATCAGGAACTATTATCTCCCTCAGGTTTGCACAGAATTCAAAAGCATTCGTTTCTATGCTTTCCAGCGAAGCAGGAAGCTTCACTTTCTTAAGTCCGTAACAGCCGCTGAAAGCACTGTCTCCTATTTCGGTTATCGTATCAGGAAGATCTATTTCTGTGAGATTACAGTGACTGAATGCCTGGTCACTTATATATGTTACCGAATCAGGTATTATTACAGTTTCCAGATCAGTACCTGAAAACGCCCCGCAGCCTATACTGGTCACAGAAGAAGGGATCACAAAAGTATCTTCAAACTGTCTTCCGGCATCCAGCAGTATATCGTTTACTATGATCAGATCGTTTGCTGTCATTTTTTCTTCATACCACTGTGTTCCCCAGAACGCATCACATCCGATATATTTCAGAGATTCAGGAGCACTTATATTCTTTAAGGAACTGCATCCCTGAAACGCCGCCTCTCCTAAATAAGTCAGTGAATCCGGAAGATCTAATTCTGTAAGTCTGCTGCATTTTTCAAAAGCTTTTTCATCTATAAATGTTACAGAATCAGAAATATCAATATCTTTTAAACTTTCGCAGTCCCAGAAAGCTCTGTAGCCTATTTTCGTAACTGAATCCGGTACTTTAAAGGATTTTAAAGCGGTATCTCTGAACATGCATTCCGGAATTTCTGTTATCTTACCTGCTATAACAGCTGAATCCAGTGCAAAACAGCCGTCGAAACAGCCAGAACCGATTTCCGTTACCGATTCAGGAACAGTCACAGATTTAAGACTCTGGCATAACTCAAATGCGTTTTTACCTATTTGTTTTACTGAATTACCAATGTTCACAGAGCCGAGCCGCGAACAGTTTTGAAACGCTTCATCGCCAATGAATGTAACTGAATCCGGAATACTGATCTCGGTAACTTCATCGCAGCATGCAAACGCTCTGTCACCAATAAAAGTTACCGTATCAGGTATTGAGAACGCTTTAACTCTTGAACAGTGATCAAACGCTCTTTCTCCGATAACCGTTACCGGAACGTCTTCAACCTTATCCGGAATAACAATTTCACCGCTAATCATTCTGTCACGGAACATAAGCTCCGCATGATCCGCATAAACGTGAAACTGTATGTAATCTTTAACGACATTGGTGTATTGATCTGTTTCT